>CAMPIA010000046.1 GCA_946886175.1 uncultured Altererythrobacter sp. | reverse complement strand
TCGTAGAAGCTCTTCGGGTCGAGCTTGAGCAGCTTGTCGTTGCCGGTCGGGATCACCCGGCTGTAGTCGGGGAAGGTGCCGTCGATCAGCTTGCTGGTCAGCACCACCCCGCCCTCGCCGCCGAGCGTGAAGCGGATCTTGCTCGCCGAGAGGTCGACCTGGACGTTGCCGTCCAGCGATTCCTCGAGCAGCTTGCGCAGTTCGGCCACGGCTTTGCGCGGCACGATCACGTCGGGCATGCCCTGCGCACCCTCGGGCTGGGCGATGGTGAAGCGCGCGAGACGGTGTCCGTCGGTCGCCGCGGCCTTGAGCACCGGCCCACCGTCGCCGGGCGCTTCGTCCGAGACGTGCAGGAAGATACCGTTGAGGTAGTAGCGTGTTTCCTCGGTGGAAATCGCGAACCGCGTGCGGTCGATCAGTTCGGCCAGCGTCTTGGCCGGAATCTCGAAGCTGGTCGGCAGGTCGCCCTCGACGATCATCGGGAAATCGTCGCGCGGCAGCGTCGGCAGCGAGAAGCGGCTGCGCCCGGCCTTCACCGCCATGCGGTTGTCGGCGGTCTCGAGGCTGACCTGGCTTCCATCGGGCAGCTTGCGCGCGATGTCGAACAGCAGGTGCGCCGACACGGTGATCGCGCCCGGCGCTTCGACCGAGGCCGCCGCCATGTTCTCCACCACCTGCAGGTCGAGATCGGTCGCCATGACCTTGAGCGAGCCGCCATCGACCGCCTCGATCAGCACGTTCGAGAGGATCGGAATGGTGTTGCGCCGCTCGACCACCGACTGGACGTGGCTGAGGCACCGCAGGAGCGTGGCGCGTTCGATAGTGGCCTTCATTGCGTATCAATTCCCCCTTGTGCGCTCGCAGACGGGTCTTCCCTCGCAGACAGGTCCGCGGCCGGAATCGCCCATGAGCGCCGGAAATGTCTCGAATATCCTTAGTCGCGAGGCGCAACGGAGCAAGGACCAATGCCCCGACGCGCCGATTCCTTGGGGATAACCGGCCCGGATGAGCATCCTTCGAGACGGTTTCAGCCTGCGGCTTCAACCTCCTCAGGACGAACGGCTCTGGATGATTGGTCAACCACACCCGCTCATCCTGAGGAGCGAGGCCGAAGGCCGAGCGCCTCGAAGGACCTCAGGAGATCATCGCCATGCCGCCGTTGACGTGCAGCGTCTGCCCGGTGACGTAGGCCGCCTCGTCGCTCGCGAGATAGGCGACCGCCGCGCCGATGTCCTCGCCCTCGCCCATGCGGCCCATCGGGATGCGCGCGTTGAGCGCATCCTTCTGCGCGTCGGGCAACTGGTCGGTCATCGCGGTGCGGATGAACCCGGGGGCGACGCAGTTGACCGTGATCCCCCGGCTCGCAAGCTCCTGCGCGAGGCTCTTGGACATGCCGACGAGCCCCGCCTTGGCCGCGGCGTAGTTCATCTGGCCGGGATTGCCGGTCGCGCCCACGACGCTGGTGATGGTGACGATGCGGCCGTGGCGCGCCTTCATCATCGGCCGGGCCGCGGCGCGCATCAGGCGGAACGCGGCCTCGAGGTTGATCTTCATCACCGCCTCCCACTCCTCGTCCTTCATCCGCATGGCGAGGTTGTCGCGGGTGACGCCGGCGTTGTTGACCAGAATGTCGATCCTGCCGAGCGTATCGACCGTCGCCGGCACCAGTTCCTCGACCTGCTTGGTGTTCGACAGGTCGCAGGTGATCTCGACATGGTCGTGCCCGAACTCGTCGTTCAGTTCCTCCCTGAACGAGCGCAGTTTCGATGCGTTCGATCCCGAGAGCGCCAGCCGCGCCCCCTGCCGCGCAAGCGAACGCGCGATCGACGATCCGATCCCCCCGCTCGCACCGGTCACAAGAGCGGTCTTTCCTTCGAGGCTGAACATCATCTTTCTCCGGATTGTTGATTCACGCGGAGACGCGGAGACGCGCAGGGCGCTTGCGGCTGCCGGTATTCGTTCACGACACGCCGAATGCCTTCTTTCATCGTCGCGCCGGCGAAATTCAGGAGCAGCCCGACGGGCTGCTGGGTCAAGCGAAGGTAAGTCAGCAATTGCTTCAGATGTGCATTGCCGAGGGTCTCCACCGATTTGATCTCCAAGATCAATCGATTGTCGACCATGATATCGATGCGGAATGCAGCAGGATAAGTGACGCCGTTGAATGCGATGTCGACCGGTCTTTGCCGGTCGACCTTCAATCCACGTCGAGTCAGCTCCCCTGCGAGCACGAGTTCATAAACGCTTTCGAGCAAGCCCGGACCAAGTTCGCGGTGAATCTGGACGCAGGCGTCGACGACCTCGGCCGAAAGCCCATCGATCTCCACCGCTCCCTCTCCGCGTCTCTGCGTCTCCGCGTGAATCTCAAATCCCCTTCGCCAGCGCTTCGATATCCGTCATGGCCACCACGCTGGTGGTCTGCGCGTCCTTGTCGATGCGGCCGATCATCGGGCTTAGGACCTTGCCTCCCAGCTCGACGAAATGTTCGACGCCCGCCGCGCGCATGGCGAGGACGCTTTCGCGCCAGCGAACTCGGCCGGTGACCTGATCGACCAGCAGGCGCTGCTCCTCGGCCGGGTCGGTCACCGCAGCGGCGGTCACGTTGGCGTAGAGCGGCAGGATGAAGGCGACCGGCGGGGTCTCGCCCAGCGCTTCGGCCATGGCGTCGGCGGCAGGCTGCATCAGGTCGCAGTGGAACGGCGCGGAGACCGGCAGCAGCACGCCGCGCTTGATCTCGAAGTCCTTGACCATGCCCGCCGCGCGCTCGATCGCGCCCTTGTGGCCCGAAAGCACTACCTGGCCCGGATCGTTGTCGTTGGCGACCTGGCACACTTCACCCTCAGCGGCGGCCTCGGCAAGCGCCTGCGCCTTCTCGAGATCGGCGCCCAGCAGCGCGCACATCGCACCCTGGCCCACCGGCACTGCCGCCTGCATCGCCTGTCCGCGCAGCTTGAGCAGCCGTGCAGTGTCGGCGAGCGAGAACGCGCCGACCGCGCAGAGCGCTGTATATTCGCCAAGCGAGTGACCGGCGACGCAATCGCCCTTGTCCGCCAGCGTCACCCCGAACTCGCGCTCGAGCACCCGCAACGTGGCGATGGCGTTGGCCATGATCGCCGGTTGCGCGTTCTCGGTCAGCGTGAGCTGATCCTCGGGCCCCTCGCGCATGATCTTGGAGAGACTCTGCCCCAACGCCTCGTCGACCTCTTGGAACACCTCGCGCGCGGCGGCGCTGGCGTCGGCCAGTTCGGCGCCCATGCCGACCTTCTGGCTGCCCTGCCCGGGAAAAACGAATGCACGCATGTCAGTCTCCTTGTCGCGGCGCCGCCTATGCCCCGCGCGGCGTGCGAGCAACCCCGAACGGCACGATCCGGTTGCCCGCGTCGTGGCCGATATCGGCGAAGCCCAAGTACGGAATACCCCCGCGCTCGCACCAGTAGCGCGCGATGTCTTCCTCGCTCGTGCCGAACGGGCGGTCGTTCTCCGGCACGTCCGAGATGCGGCCGAGCCGCAGGCCCGCGATGCCGCGCAGATGCTGGCTGATATGGAAAAACAGCCGGTCGACCGCGTAGAGATGTTCGGACACCTCCTCGACCATGACCACGTGACCGCTCAAGTCGGGCATCAGCTCGGTGCCGCAGATCATCGCCAGCGTCATGAGGTTGAACGCGGCCGCCGGCCGTTCGTCGAGCGCGTGTTCCAGCCCTTCGTCGCTGCCGGTCAGCCACCCGAGCGCTCGGCGCACCGCAGCGCTACCCCCCTCGCGCCGCACATCGGCCACCATCGGCCCGTGCACCGGGCTCCCGATGCCCGCCTTGTAGAGCGCCGCCAGCAGATAGCCGGTGTCCGAATAGCCGAGGAAGGTCTTGCCTCTCGCCGCCGGCTCCATATGCGCCGCCGCCTCGGCCGCGATCCGGTTCGAGCCGTAACCGCCGTGCGCGAACCATACCGCATCGACCTCGCGATCGTTCGCGCATTCGAGCAGCGCCGCGAGCCGCGTCGCATCGTCGCCCGCGAAGTGCCCGTGGCGCTCGAAACATTGCTTGTGGAACAGCAGCTCGACGCCGGGAAACTCGGCCGCTGCGAGATCGAGCGCCGCATCGGCGTGCTCGCGCTCGAGCCGCTTGCCGGGGGCGCAGATGGCGATGCGTGTCATGTGCGACGACTAGCCATCTTGTGTCCGGCAAGACAACTGCATACCGAACGCCCGATGCAGGATTTCCCCTCCCCGGAAGAGCTTTTCGCCCGACCCTTCTTCTTCTGCGGCATCGGCGGCTCTGGCATGCTGCCGCTGGCGCAGATCGTCCAGGGCCGCGGAGCCGAGGTCGCCGGCAGCGATCGCAGCCGCGACCAGGGCCATACGCCCGAGAAATTCGCCGCGCTCGAAACGCAGGGCTTCGCGCTCCATCCGCAGGACGGCAGCGGGATCGTCTCGCAGGACCAGATCCTGGTCGCCTCGGCCGCGGTCGAGGACAGCGTGCCCGAGATCGGCCGCGCGGGCGAGCTCGGCTGCCTCCGGATGACCCGCGCCGAACTGAACTCGATCCTGTTCAACACCGCCGGCGCCGGGCTCGCGGTCGCGGGCACGAGCGGGAAGTCGACCGTCACCGGCATGCTCGGCTGGATCATGCACGCCGCGGGGCGCGATCCGACGGTGATGAACGGCGCGGTGATGAAGAACTTCGTCACCGAGGAACAGCCGCACGCCAGCGCGCTGGTCGGCGGGCGCAGCGTCTATGTCAGCGAAGTCGACGAAAGCGACGGCTCGATCGCACTCTACCGCCCCGCGGTGGGCGTGCTGCTTAACGTCAGCCTCGATCACAAGGGCATGGACGAGCTGCGCCAGTTGTTCGGCGATTTCCTCGCGCGCAGCCGCATCGCGGTGGTCAACGCCGACGATCCCGAAGCGCTCGCCCTGCTGCCGCGCGCGAACGAGGCGATCACCTTCGGTGTCGAGCAGGACATGGCGCAGATCGGTGTCGTCGCAGGCTCGATCGCCGAAGGGCCGATCCGCCAGGCGGCCATGGTCGTCGATCGCCATAGCGGCAGCCAGCATGCGCTGACGCTCGCGATGCCCGGGCGGCACAACCTGTCGAATGCGCTCGCCGCGATCGCCGCCGCCGCCGCCGCCGGGGTGCCGGTCGCGGCATCGGTCGCCGCGCTGGCGGAGTTCAAGGGCCTCGCGCGCCGCTTCGACCTGATCGGCGTGACTGCGGCCGGCGTCACGGTGATCGACGACTTCGGCCACAACCCCGAGAAGTGCGCCGCCACCCTGCGCACGCTCAAGGCGCACGAAGGCCGCGTGATCGCGTTCTTCCAGCCCCACGGCTACGGCCCGCTGCGCCAGATGGGCGCCGAGCTGGCCGCGACTTTCGCCCGCGAGCTCGGCCCCGAAGACCGCACGATCCTGTGCGACCCGGTCTATTACGGCGGCACCACCGACCGCAGCGAAGGCAGCGAGCGGATCGTGCGGCTGATCGAGCAGGCCGGCGGCCAGGCCGAATATATCCCCAGCCGCAAGGCCTGCGGCGATCGCATCGCCTGCGTCGCCCGGCCCAACGACCGCGTCGTGATCATGGGCGCGCGCGACGATACCCTGAGCGAGTTCGCGCACGACCTGTTCGACCGGCTAGGCTGAGCTTGCGGTCGCAGGCGGGCGCAATCCGGCTAGTGCGCGTCGCCGAATTTCAGGACCTTGTGCAGCACGAATGCGATCGCGGCGCCCAGCACCAGGCCCACCAGCGCGGAAATGGCCGCATAAGTCGCCCAGCCGAGCACGCCGCCGAGGCCGCCCGAAACCTCTTCCACCGCGTGCTGCAATCCATGCGCGGCATCGGCAGGGTTATGCAGCCCCAGCTCGTGAAGAGCGTGCAGAATGATCCCGCCGCCGACCCATAGCATCGCGATCGTTCCGATGAACGACAGCGCGACGAGCAGCACCGGCATCGCGCGTAACAGGAAACGCCCCACAACCTGCGCCGCCGCTGCGCGCTTCTCCGCCAGATGCAGCCCGACGTCGTCCATCTTCACGATCAGCGCCACCGCGCCATAGACGACCACGGTGATCGCCACGCCGACCACCGCGAGCACCGCGGCGCGGGTCATGAAATCTTCCGCCGTGACTTCGTTGAGCGTGATCGCCATGATCTCCGCCGATAGGATCAGGTCGGTCCGGATCGCGCCCGAGACACGCTGTTTCTCGAACGCCGCCGGGTCCTCGATCGGATCTTCCAGCGTTTTGCCGTGCTTGGCGCCGCCGAGCTTCTCCATCACCTTCTCGGCGCCCTCGTAGCTGAGGTAGGCGCCGCCCAGCATCAGCACGAACACGATCGCGGAAGGAAGGAACTGGCTCAGCAGCAGCGCGCCGGGCAGCAAGATCAACAGCTTGTTCTTCAGGCTGCCCTTGGTGATCTTCCAGATGATCGGCAATTCGCGCTTGGGCGAGAGGCCGGTGACGTAGGACGGGGTCACCGCCGCATCGTCGATCACCACCCCGGCCGCCTTCGACCCGGCGCGGCCCGCCGCGATCCCGACATCGTCGATCGAGGCGGCCGCGGTGCGCGCGATCACCGAAACGTCGTCGAGCAGCGCTACCAATCCGCCGGGCATTGATCCTCCTGTTTCGCTACCTTACGCCGCCCTGCCGCCTGCGTTCCCGCCGCACAAGCCCAAGCTTTGCCTTGCATTCGGCCGCTATGGCGCTATGTGCGCGCCTTCCTTGCACCACGTGCGGGGGGATTGAAGAAAGCCGGAGGGGCCCCGCAATCCCGCGGATCAGCCAGCGATCGGCATTACAGAGCGAAGGAAGCGAAGATGGCTCTTTACGAGCATGTCTTTCTCGCGCGTCAGGATCTGAGCCAGGCTCAGGTCGATGCGCTGGCGGCAACCGCCACCGAAATCGTCGAGCAGAACGAAGGCAAGGTCACCAAGACCGAGACCTGGGGCCTCAAGAGCCTCGCGTACAAGATCGACCGCAACCGCAAGGCGCACTTCGTGCTGCTCAACATCGAAGGCCCCGGCGCCGTGGTGGAAGAGCTCGAGCGCCAGACCCGCATCAACGAAGACGTCATCCGCTACATGACCGTCCGTGTCGACGAGCACGAGGGCGGCCCGAGCGTGATGATGCGCAAGAACGACCGCGATCGCAAGCGCCGCGGCGACCGTGAGGAGCGCGACTGATGGCCCGCCCGTTTTTCCGCCGCCGCAAGTCCTGCCCGTTCGCGGGCAAGAACGCCCCCACGATCGACTACAAGGACGTGCGCCTGCTCCAGGGCTTCATGTCCGAGCGGGGCAAGATCGTCCCCAGCCGTATCACCGCCGTCAGCGCGAAGAAGCAGCGCGAGCTCGCCAAGGCGATCAAGCGCGCGCGCCACATCGGCCTGCTGTCGTACATCGTGAAGTGAGGGGAGACTGACCATGGATATCATCCTCCTCGAACGCATCGGGAACCTCGGCAACATCGGCGACGTCGTCGCGGTGAAGGACGGCTATGCGCGCAACTTCCTGTTGCCGCAGAAGAAGGCGCTGCGCGCCAACGACGCCAACAAGAAGGTCTTCGAAGCCAACCGCGAACGTCTGGAAAAGGACAACGCGGAGCGCCGCGGCGATGCCGAGACGCAGGGCGAGAAGGTCGACGGCGTCGAGATCGTGCTGATCCGTGCGGCTTCGAACGCCGGCCAGCTCTACGGTTCGGTGAACGTTCGCGACATCGTCGCGGGTCTCGCCGACAAGGGCCACGAGATCGACAAGAAGCAGGTCGTCATGGGTCACCCGATCAAGGAGCTCGGCATGCACGAGGTCACGATCGCGCTGCACCCCGAAGTCCACGTCACCGTGAAGGCGAACGTCGCCCGTTCGGATGACGAGGCCGAGTTGCAGAGCCAGGGCGTCGACGTGATCGCGCAGATGTTCGAAGACGAGCAGAGGGAAATCGAGGAAATGGCCGAGGCCAACGCCGTCGATCCCACGCTCGAGCCGGGCGAAATCCCGGCCGACATGCTCGAGACCCCGACCCCGGTCGACATGGACGGCAACGAAATCGAGAACGCGGACGCGGACGAAGCCAAGGACGGCTGAACCGCTTCTCAACCGACAAGCGAAGGGCGCGACCTCACCCGAGGCCGCGCCCTTTTCTTTTGGATTCGCCCCCACCGCCAGCCTTTGAAATGTCATCCAACCGGCGCTATTGGCCGCAGATGGAATCACCGGAAAAAATCATCGAAGATCTCACCCGGCTCTACGACGAGTCGGTCGAACAGCTGCGCGCGGACATCGTCGCCTTCGCCCGCGAAGGCACGCTGCCCAAGCCCGAGAAGCGCAGCGACGGCAG
>CAMPIA010000045.1 GCA_946886175.1 uncultured Altererythrobacter sp. | reverse complement strand
TTGGCGGACAGGGTGGGATTCGAACCCACGGTGGGCGTGAACCCACGGCGGTTTTCAAGACCGCTGCAATAGACCACTCTGCCACCTGTCCGCTGCCCGTCGGCTAGCGGCTGTGCGGGCGCTTGTCATCATCGGCGTGTCGGCTGGGCGTCGCAGGCGCTTTAACCGTCGAAAATCATTTGCGGTTCAACTTGACCCTGCCAGATTGCCCGGATGATCAAACGCTCCATTCTCTGCTTCGCCCTCGCTTCGGCGGCCGTCCTCACCCCCGTGGCGCCTGCCGCGGCGCAGGATATGCCGTTCGACGCCTATCTCCAGCTGCTGATCGCCCGCGCGCGCGCCGAAGGGGTCAGCGAGGCGACCATATCGCGCATGACGGCCGGGCTGGAACCGAGCGAGCGGGTGATCGAGCTCGATCGCGGACAACCCGGATCGTCGTCCGGCGGCAGCGGCTATCCGCCGCTGAGTTCCTACATCGACCGGCACGTCGATCCCGCGCGGATCAACGGCGGCCGGCGCGCCTATTCGTCCGCGCTCGGCACGATCCGCGCGCTGGAGCGCGAATACGGCGTTCCGGGCGAGATCCTGGTCGCGATTTGGGGGCACGAAACCGCCTACGGCGCGGTGACGGGGGGATTCGATCTCGCGCAGGCGCTCGCCACGCTCGCCTGGGAAGGCCGGCGACGCGACCTGTTCTCGGGCGAGTTCGTCGCGCTGCTCAAGGTCGCCGACAAGGGCTACCCGCGCTCGCAGCTCCAGGGCAGCTGGGCGGGCGCATTCGGCAATCCGCAATTCCTGCCGAGCGTCTATCTGCGCCTCGCCACCGACGGCGATGGTGACGGGCGCGCGAACATCTTCACCAACGACGCCGATACGCTCGCCTCGATCGCGAACTATTTCCGCGACGCGGGCTGGCGGAAAGGCCAGCCCTGGGGCGTGCGCGCTTCGGTGCCGGGCGGATTCGACTGGGCCGCGGTCGACAACAAGATCGCCTCGCCGATATGCCCGCGGGTGCACGAACGGCACAGCCAGTGGAAGACGGTCGACGAATGGCGCGCGCTCGGCGTGCAGCCACAGGTTCCGCTCGGGGGCGACGTGATGGCATCGCTGTTCCAGCCCGATGGGCCGGGCGCGCCGGCATGGCTCTTAACGGCAAATTATAGGGTCATCCTCGAATACAATTGCTCCAACTATTACGCGATGAGTGTGGGGCTTTTGGCAGATGAGATCGTCCGGTGACCTGTTCCGTGGAGCGCTTGCGCTCGGCCTGAGTGTGGTGCTTGGCGGTTGCGGAATGCCGGGCGGCGACGATCGCCCGGCAAGCCTGGCAGGCGGGCCCGCAGCCCCCGCAACCAACGGCCCGGCGGCCGATTACCCGATGGTTCTGGGCGCCCCGTTCACGATCGACGGGATTGAATACACGCCATCCGACGCGATGAACCACGATGAAGTCGGCTACGTGACGCTCGATGCCGAGGCGGGGCCGGGGATCACGGTTTCGCACAAGACCCTTCCCCTGCCGAGCTACGTCGAGGTCACCTCGCTCGAGAGCGGGCGCACCATTCTCGCGCGGGTCGAGCGGCGTGGGCCGATGACGAACACGCGGGTGCTGGGCCTCTCGCCCGATGCGCAGGTGCAGCTCGGCATCGGCGAGGGCGCGCCGGTCCGCGTCCGGCGGGTCAACCCACCCGAGATACAGCGCGCGGATTTGCGCGCGGGCCGCGAGGCGCCGCTGCGGATGGACACGCCCGAAACGCTGCTCGGCGTGCTGCGGCGCAAGCTGCCCGAGGATGGTTCGGCCAGCCTTGCGAGCGCGCAACAGGCGCCGATCCCCTCAGGGGTCGAGCTGCCCGGACAGGCCGGTGTCGTGAACGCGACCGCCCCCGCGCCGGCACAGGTTCCGGTGAGCCCGGCTTCCGCGCACACGCCGAGCGACGACCACGCCCTCGCACCGCTGGACGGCGCACCGGTTCCGCAACCGGCGGCGGCTCCGCCCGCACCCGTTCCCGCGGCACCAGACGGCGCGTTCGTGGTTCAGGCGGCGACCTTTGCGAGCGAGGCCAATGCCGATCGCGCGGCGGAAGCGCTCGACGGGTTCGTGTCGCCGGCCGGTCGCTTCTACCGCGTTCGCACCGGGCCCTATGCGACCCGTGGACAGGCCGAAGCCGCGCTCGCCAAGGTGCGTGACGCCGGTTATAGCGACGCGAAAGTGTCCACCCCAGACTGATCCGCCGGCCTTGCACCCGGCGACGGGAGCGCAATTGACCGGTTTTCTTCGTTATCTGCCGATCCTTCCCGCGCTGGCGCTCGCCGGCGCGGCGGGCGGGGTGAACCCGCCTCGCGAGGAGATCGAGGCTTTCCCCGGTGCGCCCATCGCGCTGCTGGTCGACCTGTCGTCGGGCCAGACGCTGTTCGCGCGCGAGGCCGACCGGCGCTTCATGCCGGCTTCGATCACCAAGGTGATGACCGCCTTCGTCGCCTTCGAACTGATCGACGCGGGCAAGCTGTCGCCCGGGGCCTCGTACACGATGAGCGAGCAGGCC
The DNA here is from genome assembly GCA_946886175.1 of uncultured Altererythrobacter sp. Next base: position 5,812 of record CAMPIA010000045.1, on the reverse strand, counting down.
TATCGCGAATGGCACGGCAAGGGCTCGCGCATGTTCCTCGACAGGAGCGGGCCGGTGACGGTGGAAACGCTCCTGCTCGGGATCACGAGCGTCTCCGCCAACGACGCCTCGATCGTACTCGCCGAAGGCGCGGCCGGTTCGGTCGACAACTGGGTCTCGCTGATGAACGCCAAGGCGCGCGAGATCGGCATGAACGACAGCCACTTCGGCACGCCCAACGGATGGATGGACGAGGGACGCACCTTCACCACCGCCGCCGACCTGGCCATCCTCGCGCGCGAGATGATCACGCGCCACCCGCAGCTCTACGATTTCTACTTCGGGCGCGAGGGCATGGAATATCGCGGAATCGCGCAGGCGAACCACGATCCGATCACCGGCGAGGTCGAAGGCGCGGACGGGATCAAGACCGGCTTCACCAACCAGGCCGGCTACGGCTTCCTCGGCAGCGCCGAGCGCGACGGGCGGCGGCTGGTAATGGTGGCCGCGACCGCGCCCACGCCGCGCGATCGCAACCGCGCCTCGATCGCGATGATCGAGTGGGGTTTCGACGCCTTCGACAGCCGCAAGCTCTACCCGCGCGGCGGCTATGTCGGTGAAGCGCTGGTGCAGGAAGGGGCGCGCGGCACCGTGCCGCTCGTCGCCGCCGCCCCGATCGCCGCCACGCTGCCGCAAGGCTCCAGCGCGCGGCCCAAGCTCACCATTCGCTACGACGGCCCGCTCGAAGCCCCGCTCGAGGAAGGAGAACCCGTCGCCGAGCTGGAGATCGCGGTCGATGGCGCGCCGCCTTCGCGCGTGCCGTTGCTCGCGGGCGAGGCGGTGGCCAGGGCGAACGACTGGCAAAGGCTCAAGAACGGCGTGGTAGGCCTGTTCCGATGACGCGCGGCCGCTTTATCGCGTTCGAGGGCGGCGAGGGCACCGGCAAGTCGACCCAGGCGCGGCTGCTTGCCGAGGCGCTCGCCGCGCGAGGGATCGAGGCCGAGCTGACCCGCGAACCCGGCGGAACCCCGGGCGCGGAGGCGATCCGCGCTTTGCTGCTCGATCCCCCGGGGGAGGGGTGGGGGGCGCCCGCCGAGGCACTGCTCTTCGCGGCCGCCCGTGCGGACCATGTCGCGCGGCGCATCCGTCCCGCACTCGAGGCGGGGCGCTGGATCGTGTGCGACCGCTTCGTCGATTCGAGCCGAGCCTATCAGGGCGGGGCGGGGGGCGTCGACGACGAGGCGGTGCGCGCGCTCCACGCGATCGGGAGCGGCGGGCTGCGACCCGACGTCACCTTGCTGATCGAGGTTCCTCCCAAGGTCGCCGCCGCGCGGCTCGCCACCCGCGATGCAGGCGGTTCGGACGCGATCGGCGGACGCGATGCCGGCTACCACGCGCGCGTGGCCGAGGCCTTCCGCCAATTCGCCGCCGCCGATCCGGCCGCCTTCTCGGTGATCGACGGCGACGACGCGCAGGAGGCGGTCCACGCGCGCGTCGTCGATGCGATCGCGCCCTTATTGCGCGAGGCCGGCGCATGACCATGCTCGGCCATGACGACCCGTGGCGTGAATGGCGCGACGCGCTGGGCGGCGAGCGCATGCACCACGCTTGGCTGCTCGCGGGCAAGCGCGGGCTTGGCAAGATGAGCTTCGCCGAGGCGGCGGCGCGCGAGCTCTGCGCCGAACCGGGGGTGCCGCAGCCCAGGGGGCAGCACCCCGACATCCATGTCCTCACGCACCTGCCCAAGGACGACAAGGAGGAGCGTAAGCGCGAGGACGGCAAGCCGTACGAGGTCAAGCGCAACATCACCGTCGGGCAGATCCGTTCGATGCAGCAGCGGCTGAACACGCGCCCGACGCTCGGCTCGCGCCGCGCGGTGATCGTCGACCCGGCGGACGATCTGGAGAAGGGCGCTTCGAACGCGTTGCTCAAGAGCCTGGAGGAGCCGCCCGCCGGCACGTTCTTCCTGCTCGTCGCGCATCGCCCGGCGAAATTGCTGCCGACGATCCGATCGCGCTGCCGCGTGCTGCGCTTCCCCACGCTCGACGATGCCGATCTGGCGCGCTGGCTCGCGGCGCAGGCGCCCGATGCGGATGCGAAGACGCGCGAGGCAGCGGTGCGCGCGGCGAGCGGGTCGCCGGGGACGGCGCTCGACTTCGTCGAACGCGACCTCGCCCCGCTCGACGCGCTGATGGCGCGGATCGTGCATCACGGCGACGAGAGCTTCGAACTGCGCGGCAAGCTGGCGGACGCGGTCGGCGCGCGGCCCGACCGCGAGCGGATCGCAGCGATCCTCGATCTCGCGCGCTCGGTGCTTGCCAACGAGATGACGGGGGAGGGGCGGCGCGACTGGCCGCGCCTGGTCGATGCCCACGCCGATCTCGTGCGCCTCGCCGGGCAGGCGCCGACCTACAACTTCGACGCCGGGCTGCTGGTGATGGAGATCGGCACCTTGCTCGCCTCCGCCGCGCCCGCTAGCGCACGCGCCGATGCCTGAACCCTTCTATATCACCACCGCGATCAACTATCCCAACGGTCGCCCGCATATCGGCCATGCCTACGAGGCGGTCGCGGCGGATGTGATCGCCCGCTTCCAACGGGCCATGGGGCGCGAGGTGCGGTTCCAGACCGGGACCGACGAGCACGGGCTGAAGATGGCGCGCAAGGCCGCCGAGCAGGGCCGCACCGCACGCGAGCTGGCGGACGAAATGTCCGGTTACTTCAAGGCGATGGCCGACGCTCTGAATGTTTCGTACGACCGCTACATCCGCACCGTCGAGGCCGATCATCACCGCGCCAGCCAGGCGATCTGGCGCGCGATGGAGGCGAACGGCGACCTCTATCTCGATCGCTACGAAGGCTGGTACTCGGTCCGCGACGAGGCCTACTACGACGAGAAGGAGCTGATCGCGGGCGAGGGGGACGAGAAGCTCTCGCCGCAGGGCACGCCGGTCGAGTGGACGATCGAGGAAAGCTGGTTCTTCCGCCTTTCGAAGTACCAGGAGCCGCTGCTCGAACTGCTGCGCACCCCGGGTTTCTGCGAGCCCGAGAGCCGCAGCAACGAGATGCTGGCGTTCGTCTCGGGCGGGCTCAACGACCTGTCGGTCAGCCGCACGAGCTTCGATTGGGGCGTGCCGGTGCCGGGCAACGACGGCCATGTTATGTACGTCTGGGTCGATGCGCTGACCAACTACCTCACCGGGCTCGGCTACCCCGACGACACCGAACTGTGGCGCACGTTCTGGCCCGCGAGCCTGCACCTGATCGGCAAGGACATCGTCCGCTTCCACACCGTGTACTGGCCCGCCTTCCTGATGAGCGCGGGCCTGCCGCTGCCCCGGCAGGTGTTCGGCCACGGCTTCCTGCTCAACCGGGGGCAGAAGGAATCGAAGTCGATCGGCAACGTGACCGATCCGATGGCACTGGCCGAGCGCTTCGGGGTCGATCCGCTGCGCTATTTCTTCCTGCGCGAAATAGCCTTCGGACAGGACGGCAGCTATTCGCCCGAAGCCATCGTGACGCGTGCGAACGCCGAGCTGGCGAACAGCTTCGGCAATCTGGCGCAGCGCACATTGTCGATGATCTTCAAGAATATGAACGGCAAACTTGTCGCTTGCGGTCACGACACCGCCGATGAAACGCTGATGGCGACGGTACGCGCCGCGTGCGCCGAGGAGCTGCCGCGCGAGTTCGAAAAGCTCAACTTCTCGGTCGGGCTCGACGCGTGGATGCGCGCGGTGTTCGCGTGCAACCAGTATGTCGATGAGCAGGCGCCGTGGACGCTGCGCAAGACCGATACGGCGCGGATGGAAGCGGTGTTGATGACAGTGTTCCGCTGCGTTCACGATCTCGCCATCGCCGTGCGGCCGGTGGTGCCGACGGCGGCCGATGCGCTGCTCGACCAGATGGGCATTGCCGCAAACGCGCGCGACTACGCGGCGATCGGGAACGCCGACTGGTTCGAAGCGCTGGTCGAGAGCGGGTTCGCGCTCGGCCAACCGGCCGGTGTGTTCCCTCGCCTGGAACTGCCGGAGGCCGGGGCCGCCTGATGCTGATCGACAGCCACTGTCACCTCGAATACGAAGGCCTCGCCGACCGTCAAGGCGAGGTTCTCGCGAACGCGCGCGCCGCGGGGGTGCAGGGCTTTCTCAACATCTCGACCCGGCGCAGCGAGTGGGAGCGGGTGGTCGGCACCGCGCAGCGCGAAAGCGACGTCTGGGCCAGCGTCGGGATTCATCCGCACGAGGCCGACGCGCACGAGGATCTCGGTGTCGCCGAACTGCGCGCCGCGACCGACAACGCACGCGTGATCGGGATCGGCGAGACCGGGCTCGATTACTACTACGACAAGTCCGACCGCAACGTGCAGCAGGCGCTGTTCCGGATGCACATCGGCGTCGCGCGCGAGACCGGGCTGCCGGTGATCATCCATACCCGCGATGCCGACGACGACACCGCCGCGATCCTCGCCGACGAGATGGAGCAGGGCGCCTTCCCGGCGCTGATCCATTGCTTCACCGCTTCGGCCGGGTTCGCGCGCAAAGTGCTCGATCTGGGCATGTCGATCTCGATCTCGGGGATCGTCACTTTCAAGAATGCCGCCGAACTCCAGGAAATCGCTAAGAAACTTCCTGCGGACCGCTTGCTCGTCGAAACCGACAGCCCGTTTCTTGCGCCGGTGCCGCATCGGGGCAAGCCGTGCGAGCCCGCCTTCGTGCGCAACACCGCCCAGTTCCTGGCCGACCTGCGCGGCGAGCCGTTCGAGCAGCTCGCCGAGACGACGACGAACAACTTCCACCGCCTGTTCGCGAAAGCCGCCGCATGAAGTGCGTAGTGCTCGGTTCGGGAACCTCGACCGGGGTTCCGCGGATCGGCGACGAGTGGGGGGATTGCGATCCGAACGAGCCCAGGAACCGGCGCACGCGCGTCTCGATTCTGCTCGAAAGCGACGCGGGCCGGCGGATTCTGGTCGATACCTCGACCGACTTGCGTCAGCAGCTGCTCGCAAATCGGATCGACGCGATCGACGCGGTGTTCTGGACGCACGACCACGCCGACCACTGCCACGGAATCGATGACTTGCGCGTGCTGCGATACGGGCGCGGAGGCCCGATTCCCGGGTACGGCTCTGCTGTCACGGTAGAGCGGCTACGACGGCGGTTCGACTATGTCTTCGCCGGGCAGTACGGCTATCCCACGATCGTGGCGCTCGAGGCGCTCGACCGATTGCGGCTTTGCGCCGGGTTTTCTGTCGCATGGTGCGAAATGCCGCACGGGCCCACGAAAACGACCGGTTTTCGCTTCGAAAGCGACGGGAAATCCGTTGCTTATGTAACGGACTTCAGTGAAATTCGTGACGAAACGGTCGACTTGTGCGCCGGTGTCGATGTGCTCGTCACCGATTGCCTGCGGCGCGAGCCGCATCCGACCCATGCGCACCTGGCCATGGCGCTCGAACTCGCGCAGCGGTGCAAGGCGCGCCGCACGGTGCTGACGCATCTCGACAAGTCGATGGACTACGCCGCGCTGTCGGCCGAAGTGCCGAGCGGCGTCTCGGTCGGTTACGACGGAATGGAGATCGCCTTGTGAACGAGCTTGCGGTGGTCCAGATCGTCGCCACGATCGGTTGGCTGGTGCTCGCGATCTCTGCGCTCGCGTCGTTCCGGATGAACTGGAAGCAGAGCGTCCGCATCGCGCTGATATGGTTTGCTATCTTCAGCGGCGTGGCGCTGGCTTTCGCATATCTCGGCGGATAGGGCGCCTCGTCCCACCTGCTACTTTACATAATATATATTATCATTCCAATATGACCGAGCAACTCTCCCGCCTCCTC
>CAMPIA010000044.1 GCA_946886175.1 uncultured Altererythrobacter sp. | reverse complement strand
GCGCGAACAGGAAGATGCCGTAGGTCGCGGTCTGGCTCGCCGGGATGAACAGCAGACAGCCGACCATCATCGTCACCAGTCCCGCAACCGCGCCGCGCATATAGCCGATCTTCTTGACCAGCTTCGCACCGGGAATGCCGATCAGGAGATAGGCGGTGAAGAAGCAGAACTGCACCAGCATCGCCTGGGTGTAGTTGAGCGTGAACAGCTCCTTCAGCTTGGGGATGAGCACGTCGTTGAGCGAGGTGATGCCGCCGAAGATGAAGAACAGGCCGAACACGAAATACTGCAGGCCCGGCGCGTCGATATGCTGGCCGCCGTCCTCCACCGGATGCGGATCGGTGCTCGTCGCAACGTCGGGTGCCATGGCCATTTTCGCATTCCTCCCAGGGTGACAGTGCTTTTCGAACCGCTTACCGAACCATGTAACCGGTTGCACGCACTATTCTCTTCCGGCACAACTCATCCCGAGAATCCGCGCCGCCGTCAATTCGCATACGTAGTCGCGCCGCGGCGCAGGGGAGAGAGCTGCATGGATTATCCGAATCGTCCCGGCTGGTGCCGTGCGCCCGCGATCCGCCGCATGGTTGGCGGCCTGCTCGCGCTGGGGCTCGCGTTCGGCGGACACTCGGCCGCCACGGCGCAAGACGATGTGGCCCACACGCAATGCTCGCCCGACGAGCGGGTGTGCTTCACCATCACCACGGTCGAACGCGTGCCGACCTGGTCGGTCACGCGTGACGGCGAGCCGGTGATCGCGCCCTCCAAGCTCGGCTTCATGCTGCGCGGCGCGGGCAAGTGGCAGTCCGGAATGATGCTGGGTGAGGCGACGCGCGCCACGTTCACCGAAACCTGGGAGCAGCCGTGGGGCGAGCGCCGGCTGGTCGAAAACGACTATCGCGAAATCCGCGTGCCGATCGTCGAGCAGGTGCGCGCCAAGCGCACGATCAACCTCGTCGCGCGGGTGTTCGACGAAGGCGTGGGCTTTCGCTTCGAGTTTCCCGAGCAGGAACAGCTCGCCGACGTGCGGATCGACGAGGAGCTGACCGAGTTCAATATCGCGAATTCGGGCGCGGGCGAGGCCGAAGCCTGGTGGATCCCGGGCGGTGAGTGGAATCGCTACGAGTATCTCTACAACCACACGGCTGCGAACGAGGTCGGCACCGCGCACACACCGATCACCTTCCGCCGCGAGGACGGGCTGCATATCGCGATCCACGAGGCCGCGCTGGCCGACTATTCGGGCTTCTGGCTCCAGCGGATCGACGGGCAGCGCTTCCGCACCCGCCTCGCGCCCTCGTCGCAGCCGTGGAAGGTCCGCCGCGAAGCGCCGTTCGCGACGCCCTGGCGAACGGTGCTGATCGGCGAGGATGCGCCCGCGCTCTACGCCGCCTCGGACATGATCCTCAACCTCAACGAGCCTAACAAGCTCGGCGATGTGAGCTGGGTGGAGCCGCACAAATACATCGGCATCTGGTGGGCGATGCACCTCGACCAGTGGACCTGGAACGACGGACCGCGCCACGGTGCGACCACCGAACATGCGCTACGCTACATCGATTTCGCCGCCGAGCACGGCTTCGGGTCGGTCCTGGTCGAAGGCTGGAACAAGGGCTGGTGGAGCGAGAGCGGGCGCAACTTCGAGTTCGCCCAAGCCTATCCCGATTTCGACATGGCGCGGGTCGCCGCTTACGCGAAGGCGAAGGGCGTCGAGATCATGGGTCACCACGAAACCGCGGGCAACGCGGGGCTCTACGAGCGCCAGCTGGAGGAAGCCTACGATTATTACCAGCGGCACGGGGTCCACGCGGTCAAGACCGGCTATGTCGCCGATGCGGGCATGATCCTGCGCGAGGATCCCGACGGGACCGAGCAGTGGGAGTACCACGACGGCCAGTACATGGCGCGCCATCACGTGCTCGTCGCCAGGCGCGCGGCCGAGCACGAGATCGCGATCAACGCGCACGAGCCGATCAAGGACACCGGCCTGCGCCGCACTTATCCCAACATGGTCAGCCGCGAAGGCGCGCGGGGGACCGAGTACATGGCCTGGGGCGAGCCGCCGAACCCGCCGGACCACGTGCCGACGCTGCTGTTCACCCGCATGCTCTCCGGCCCGTTCGACCTCACTCCCGGGATCGTCAGCCTCGAGGGGCGCGACGGGCGCCCGATCCCCAACACTCTCGCGCGCCAGCTCGCCGACTATGTGGTGATCTACTCGCCGATCCAGATGGCCGCCGACTTGCCCGAGAACTACTTGAAGCATCCCGACGCGCTCGCCTTCATCAAGCAGGTGCCGGTCGATTGGGAGCGGACCCGCGTGCTCGCGGGAGAGATCGGCGAATACGCGGTGGTCGCGCGCCAGCGCCGTGGCGGTGGGGATTGGTGGATCGGGGGTGTAACCGACGGCGCGCGGCGCGAAGTCGCGATCGACCTGTCCTTCCTGCCCGAGGGTCAGCGTTACACCGCCGAAATCTGGCGCGATGGGGAGGGCGGCGGCATCGGAGGCGACCGGTTCGCCATGGTCCGCGAGACGCGCGAGGTGCGCGGGGGCGACACGCTGACGCTGACGATGGAGCCCGGCGGCGGCTTCGCCCTCTCGCTGCGCCCGAGGGAGTAAGGCCGAGGCAAGGCCGCTTGCGCCGCGCGCCGGGGCGAGGGAATAGGCGTTCATGCGCCGGCTCGATCCGTTCCACCTGATTCTCGCCAACAACCTGCTGCAGAACGTGATCAACTTCACGGTCTGGTTCGCGCTGGTGTTCTGGGCCTTCCTCGAAACGCGCTCGGTGTTCGTTACCGGTATGATCGGTGGCATTTACCTCGTCTTCACCGCGGGATTGGCGATCTGGTTCGGCAGCCTGGTCGATCATCACCGCAAGAAGCGGATCATGCTGGCCTCGAGCGCGGGGTCGTTCGCGCTCTACGGCGTATCGCTTGCGGCCTATGCGCTGGCGCCGGAAGCGGGGCTGGCGCGGGTCGACGGCGCGACCTTGTGGGGCTTCATCCTGCTGGTGATGCTGGCGGTGATCTGCGGCAACATCCGCATGATTGCGCTGCCCACGCTGGTCACCGCGCTGGTGCCGGAGGACCGGCGCGACAAGGCGAACGGGCTGGTCGGCATGGTCACCGGGATCGGCTTCCTGCTGACTTCGGGCATCAGCGGCTTTCTCGTCGCGTGGGACGGGATCCGCGGCACGCTGGCGCTGGCGATCGGCTTCACCGCGCTTGCCTTCCTGCACCTGCTGACCGTGCGTGTGGACGATCCCGAGCCGGCCTCATCCGCGCCCGGTGGACGCAAGGAGGTGGACCTGAAGGGCACGATCCGGGTGGTCTCTGCGGTGCCGGGGCTGTTCGCGCTGATCCTGTTCGCCACCTTCAACAACTTTCTCGGCGGCGTGTTCATGGCGCTGCTGGACGCATACGGGCTTTCGCTGATGGATGTGCAGGCGTGGGGCGTGCTGTGGGCTTTCGCCTCGTGCTCTTTTATCGTCAGCGGGCTGACCATCGCGAAAACCGGCCTCGGCAAGAACCCGCTGCGCACGCTGCTGCTGGTCAACCTGATGGTGTGGGCGGTGGCGGGCGTGTTCACGATCCAGTCCTCGATCGTGCTGCTGGCGGTGGGCTGCGTGATCTGGCTGTTCCTCGGCCCCTATGCCGAGGCGGCCGAGCACACGACGCTGCAGAAGGTCGTGCCTTACGAGCGGCAGGGCCGGGTGTTCGGCTTCGCGCAGTCGGTCGAGCAATCGGCCGCGCCGCTGACAGCGTTCCTGATCGGCCCACTCACCCAGTTCGCGGCGATCCCGTTCATGACGACCGGTGCGGGGGCCGAGGCGATCGGCGACTGGTACGGCATCGGGCCCGAACGCGGCATGGCGCTGGTGTTCAGCGTGACCGGCGTGCTGGGCGTGGCGGCGACGCTGATCGCGTTCCAGTCCCGGCAGTATCGCCAGCTTTCGGCGACGTATGCAGGCGGTTCAGACGAGGGCGCGCCGCCCGAGCGTTTCGTGGAGGCGGCGGCGGATATCGCTGGCTTCAATGCGGCGGATGGCGGTGAGTCTACCCAGACACCTCCAGCGCGGGGCGGATAGAAGCCGCCTTTTCCCAAGCACGACAAACGGGCAATGACATTCGCCTTGACGCAATGATATACCATATCTACCGAGCGCTTCGGATCGTAAGCTGGAGCAATCATGACAATTATTTCGTATCGTCGGGCGCACGCCCGGCTGCTGGCCGGCGTCTCCCTTGCAACCTTCACTCCCGCAGCGTTGTTCGCTCAGGAAGTTGCAACCCAAACCGGGGGTGAGAGCGAGCAGCCATCTCGACAAATCGTCGTAACAGGCGAATCGCTGAGCGGGCCGGATGCCGATAGCGCACTACCCGTTCAGGTGCTGTCGGGTGACGAGCTGGCGCATCGCCGCCAAGGCGGCCTCGGCGAAACCTTGGCCGGGATGCCCGGGGTCCATCTCGACAATTTCGGCGGTGGCGCATCGCGACCGGTTATTCGCGGGCAGACCGTTCCGAGAATCGAGATACTGACCGATGGGGCCAACTTGTTCGACGTGTCGTCGGTGTCGCCGGACCACGCCATAACCACCGACCCCTTGCTGCTCGATGCGATCGAGATTCAGCGCGGGCCAGCGGCTACTCGCTACGGGGGGAGTGCAACCAACGGCGCGATCAACCTGATCGACAGCAAGGTGCCCAAGCTGGTGCCGCTCGGCGGTCTTACCGGCGCGACCGAAGTGCGCTACGGCACCGGCGACGAGGAAAAGACCGTGGTCGGCCGGGTCACCGCTGGCATCGGTCAATTCGCGATCCATGCCGAGGGGTCGCGCCGCAAAGCGAAAGACTACGAAGTCCCGGACGAGTTCGGCACCGACACGCTGCGCGATTCCTTCGCAGAAAGCACCAGCTATGCGGCGGGTGCGTCGTGGATCACCGCCAAGGGGTATATCGGCGCAGCCTACACGCGGATCGAGAGCGAATACGGCCTGCCCGGCCACAGCCATCAGAATGGCGTCTGCCATACGCACGGACTGGACCTGCATTGCGAAGCCCATGGCGGTTTCGACGATCCATTCGGCTCGCCCGACAGCCATACGGCATATATCAAGCTCCGCAGCGACCGGGTCGATGTTCGCGCGGATTACGACGATCTGCTGCCGGGCTTCTCCCACACGCGTCTGCGCCTGTCCTATACGGATTATGCGCATGACGAGATCGATGGCGATCTGCTGTTCACCCGCTACACCAACGAAGTGTGGGACGGACGCTTTGAACTGACCCACGAACCGGTTCTGGGCTTCACCGGCACCTTGGGCGTTCAGTACACCGACGGCACGTTCAGCGGCATCAATGTCGACGACATGCATGTGCCGTTTCCCGAAAATGCCTACGGTCTGGATGGCACTCCCGATTATCTCGCCGAGACCGTAGGCGTATTCCTGAGCGAAACCCGCTCGTTCGGGCCCGTCGATTTCGAAATCGCCGCGCGAAAGGATTGGCGCAAGCTCGCAGTTTCCGCGCCCCCTTTCCGCACCAGCCTCACCCCGCGCTACGAAGCGCTCTTTGCGAGCTGGTACGGGCCCGATTGGCAGCAGATTCTCGAAGCCGAGGCAGTCGACAGTTTCCTCGCAAGGAACCCCACCGCAAAGCACGAGCCGTTTTCGGCATCGCTGGGCGCAACCTGGAATATCGGGGAGGGATATGCGGTGGCGCTGTCGCTCAGCCACACCGAACGTGCGCCCAGCGTGCGCGAACTCTACGCGCGGGGAAACAATCTCGCGACCAACAGCTACGAACTCGGGCTCGCGGCCGATAATCCGATCCTCGCGGATCGCGGCGTCTCGGCCGAGGATGTGCTGGAGGCGACCGATGCCATCAACCTGACCTTCCGCAAGACCGGCGGTCCGCTCGATTTCGAAGTCGGCCTGTTCTACCAGGATGTCGAAGATTATGTTTTTGCGCGGCTGATCGAAACTGAAACGGAGGGCGGCGTTCCGCATGATTTCCTGATCTACACGGCTGCCGATGCGCGCTTCGCCGGTATCGACGGGCAGATCAGCTATCAGGTCATGCCAGCCTCGCGCGTGACGGTATTTGGCGACTATGTCGACGCCGATCTCAAGCGCGAGGATGACAATTTGCCGCGAATCCCGCCCGGCCGGCTCGGCATACGCTATGCGCACGGCGCCGGGCCGCTTTCAGGGGACGTGGAATACTATCACACCTTCGCGCAGGGCAAATTCGCGTCCTATGAAACGCGCACGGCCGGTTACGACATGCTCAACGCCACGCTCAGCTATAGATTCGATCTGGGTGATGCCAAGGCGGTCGAACTCTATGTGCGCGGCACCAATCTGCTTAACGAACTGGCATTCGCGCATACCTCGTTTGTAAAGGATCAATCCCCGTTGCGCGGACGCAGCGTTGCGATCGGCATGCGGCATCAATTCTAGGATCAGGATCAAGCAAGGCAGAGCGCCTAATCGGTAACATGCGTGTGGACGGCGGTATAGGGCGGCTGAAAATAGTCGAGTATTTCGCCGACCACGCGCCCCACCGGGCTTTTCGTGTCCTTGAACAGCAGCTCGCGCAAGTTCACCCCGACGCCGACGAAGACGTGCCGCTTCGGCTCGATTCCGGCCGCCCGGTCCTCGAGCCGGAAATCCTCGCCGTGATAGCCCAGATGCAGTTCGACGAAGCGAAGCGGGCTGCGGTCGAAGGTCTCGAAGCCGGACAGCTTGAGCGCGAAGAGATATCGCTGCTGTTCGAAATGTTCCTTGCCCCTGATGTCGTAGATATTCTCGTTCGGCTGGATCATCAGCCGGTAATCCAGCTTCTCGTCGAGGCCGGGAACGGAGTTGCGCAGAACCGAAAAGCCGGCTCCGGCGGTGTTGAACGCGACATCTTCCCACGACCAGCCGCCGTCGGGCTCGATGCTGTCGAAGGCCTCCGACCAGAGCATGACGGCCGATCCCAACGCGGCGGCGGTATATTGAATGCCGGGCGCGCCGCCCGTGTTGCGCTCGAGCCTGCCGTAGAGGAGCTCGCTGATGACATAGGCCGAATAGGCATGGGCGAGCTTGTCCACGCCGACGTTGTTGGTGGATTTTCCGAACCACCCTTCGCTTTTGAAGCGCGGCAGTCGCGGGTTCTTGAACAGCTTGGGCGCGTTGGTTGCCGTGTAATATCCCAGGACGGCGGCCAGCTCCCATTTGATGGCCTCCACGTCTTCGCCGAAGGAGGCGTAGGAGCGCGACGGGCGCTCGCTTGTCGCCGAGACGTCGGGGTCTTCGGGGCCATAGACGCCTTGCGGCCCCGGTGCATCGACCCGGCCCGGCTCCGCCTGGACCGCAAGGAGCGGGGCGGCGGCGGCCGAGAGCGGCAATTCCACAGCCACAGGATGCTGGGGCGCGAATGCGGCATCGAGCAGGGCCAGGCCCGACGGCGAAAGTTCCTGGAATGCCTGCTGCTCGTGGGCGAAGCTCGGCACGCTGACGAATGCAGCCAAACCGCCTGCCACGGCTGCCGCCGTTCGAGCAATGCGAGGCCGGACAGCGCGGCCGCGCGACGTCGGCAGGTGGGGCATTGTGGCTCCTTTCACATTGAACACCAGCGATGCTGCGGATGACGCCCTAAGGCAGACGCCGCGCGTTGTCTGCTGAATTTGTGCACTTTTTCCACCGATCGAGCAGAGCGGTCCGTCACGCGCCAGTTCGCGGCCGCCCTTTTTGCTCGGGGTGGTGCGGTCGTCCGGCGTGGTCTGCCGGAGCTGAAGCGTTCGATTCTGGACGGCGAAACCGTGGGGGGGAGGCCGGAAATTCTATCCGCCTTGGCTCGGGCCGGGCGGAGGCATTTCGCTAATGCGCGTGGTGGCCGATTCCCGCCGCCGCATCCGCATCGCGTCGTCCCTTCGCTGCCGCCGCCGCCGTCAGTGGATCGCGCACCGCGGGGCCGTCGCTGTCCTGGTACTTCTTGCGCAGGTCGACGAGCTTGGTCTTGAGCGCGGCGACGACCGGCTGGACCTTCGGGTCGGCGATGCGGTTGTGCATTTCCTTCGGGTCGGTCGCGAGGTCGTAGAATTCCCACTGGTTGATGTCGCCGTAGAAGCGGATCAGCTTGTAGCGATCGGTCCGTACGCCGTAATGTGCGCGAACCGAGTGGAAGCCGGGATATTCGTAGTAGTGGTAGTAGATGTCCTCGCGCCAGTCGGACGGGGGCTCGCCGTCGATCACTTCGCGCAAGCTGCGGCCCTGGATCGTGCCGCGATCGGGCAGGCCGGCGAAATCGAGAAAGGTCGGCGCGTAGTCCACGTTCTGCACCGGCGCCTCGATACGGGTGCCCGGTGCGATGTGGCCGGGGAACTGCATCACCAGCGGGGTGCGCAGCGATTCCTCGTACATGAAGCGCTTGTCGAACCAGCCGT
>CAMPIA010000043.1 GCA_946886175.1 uncultured Altererythrobacter sp. | reverse complement strand
CGCTGGTCATCCGCGCGCCTTCGAGCGGCATGCGCGAGGGGATCGAGATGCCGGTCGCCGCGAGCACCGGCTGTTCGGCGCGTCGGCCGTCGAGCGAGCGCCAGCTGGCGAAGAGCTGGCGGAACTGCGCGTCGCCGGCCTCGGCGTTCTGGGCTTCCTCGACCGGAGCGGTCATGTCGGCCGCCGCAGCGGCGCTGGAATTTGCGAGCGCCGGCGTTGCGGCGATTGCGAGAAGTGCGGCGCCAGCCGCCGCAGCGGCTTTGGCGATCCGCTGGGTAAAGGGAGTTGCGACCAAGATCCCGTCCTCTTATTTGCGGCCCCGAAAGACCGCAGCGATCCGTGTCTGCACCGGCGAAACTGGCCGGTGCGACGATTTTTTCAGAGATTGCGGAACCCCCCGCCGTCTCAATGATTGTGGGGTAACGGGGCTTGCGCCCAAGTGGCAAGGCTTGCGTAGAACTCTCGCGATAAACCGGCTGCCGAACGCGCCGAGTCGTTGAATGGCGGCTTCAGCGCTCCGCGAAAGTGCGTTTTCACCAGCGTTTTCCAGCATTCAGGCGGGTTTTCTCCCGCCGCGTCGCAACGTGCGACGAAGTGCCGGGTGCCGACCCGGACATGGCGGATCTCGTCTTCGAGGATGCGCTGGAGAATGCGCGCGCCGTCTTCGTCGCCCTGCGCGCGGACGCGTTCGCGCATCGCGGGGGTGACGTCGAGTCCGCGCGCCTCCAGCACCATCGGGACCACCGCGAGCCGGGCGCGCACGTCGTGCCGGGTATCGTGCGCGGCCTCCCACAGCCCGCCATGCGCGGGCAGCGCCCCGTATCGGCTGCCCAGTTTGCGCAGCTTGCGGTCGAGCAGCGCGAAATGCATCGCCTCGTCGGCGGCGACCGCGAGGAAATCCGACACGAAGTCGCGCTCCATCTCCGCTCCGAATCGCCCCGCCATGTCGAGCGCGAGGTCGATCGCGACGAATTCGATATGCGCGAGCGCGTGCCACAGCGCGATCCGCCCGCGTTCGGTGCCGGCCTTGCCGCGCCTCGGCATTCGGTTCGGCGGCAGCAGTTCGGGCTCGGTAGGCCATGCCGGGCGCTCGGGCATCGCGGCATCGAAGCGCGAGTCGAGCGCGCCGAGCCGCCAGCGCCGGGCGACCTGCCGCGCGGCGAACACCTTGGCCCTGGGCTCGGCCGTCAGCAGCGCGGCGCGAATCGCCGCCGCAACCGATTCGCGTGGCGCGCTCAAAGCGCCTGCGCCGCCGCGAGCACCTCGTCGGCGTGGCCTTTGATCTTCACCTTGTTCCATACGCGCGCGATCTTGCCGGCCTCGTCGATCAGGTAGGTCGTGCGGATCATCCCCAGGAAGGTCTTGCCGTAGAGCTTCTTCTCGCCCCAGACGCCGAGCGCATCGGACAGCCCGCCGGTTTCGGCATCGGTCGCCAGCGGCACTGTCAGCGCGTGTTTGGCGATGAAATTGCGGTGCTTCTGCGGCGAATCCTTGCTCACCCCGAGCAGCGCGGCGCCCGCTTTCTCGAACGCGTCGGCGAGCGCGCTGAAGTCCTTCGCCTCGGTCGTGCAGCCGGGGGTGTTGTCTCTTGGATAGAAGAACAGCACCAGCTTGCGGCCGCGAAAGTCGGACGGCTTCACCGTGCCGCCTTCGGGGGTTTCCATCGCCACGTCGGGCAGCGGATCCCCGGTTTGTGCAAAATCGCTCATTCGTCGGTCTCCAGTTTCTCTTCGAATACTTCGCGCCAGGTGTCGGCGACGCATTGCCGCGCCGCGCCGAGCCGCTCCAGGACCTCGTCGATATCCGCGCCGCCGCAGGCGCCCGCGAGCGCGCGCGCCGCCGCAGTGGTCGGCGGGTCGAGATCGGGTGCGAGCAGGCGGCCGGCGACCAGCAGCCGGGTCATCATCGCTTCGGCTTCGGCCATTCCGGGCGGCAGCAGTTCGCGCTCGACCAGGCAGGCGATCGCCTGCCCGAGGTCGGGGAAAACGCAGGCCCGCTCGCGCAGCTGGAGGTAATGGATCAGGAACTCGAGGTCGATCAATCCGCCACGCAGGAGCTTGGCGTCGAGCGGGCCGCGCGGCGGCTTGTTCGCCGCCATCTCGCCGCGCATCTCGAGCACGTCGGCGCGCAGCTTCGCCGGGTCTCGCGGCTGCACGAGCACTTCGGCGACGATGCTTTCGAGCGCCGCGCGGCCCTCGGCCGATCCGAACAGCGGCCGCGCGCGGGTCAGCGCCATGTGCTCCCAGGTCCAGGCGTCCTCGCGCTGGTAGCGCGCGAAACTCTCGAGACTCACCGCGAGCGGACCCTGCGCGCCCTGCGGCCGCAACCGCGTATCGACCTCGTAGAGCGCGCCCTGCGCGGTCGGGACGCTCAGTGCCCCGCTCACGCGCTGCGCGAGCCGGTTGAAATAGAGCGTCGCGCCCAAGGGCCGCGCGCCGTCCGATTCGGCGCCGTGATCGCCGGTGAAGAGGTAAACGATGTCGAGATCGGAGGCGTGGGTCAGCGCCCCGCCGCCGAGTCGGCCGAGACCGAGGACGAGCAGCTCGCCGCCCGGAACCACGCCGTGCTTGGCGGCGAAATCCTGCCCGGTCGCGCGCGCGGCGATCTCGAGCGCGGCCTCCGCGGTGCGCGAAAGCGCGGCGGCGACCTCGAGCGGGTCGTGCACGCGCTCGATCAACTGCACCCCGAGCGCGAAGCGCGTCTCCCCGGTCACCACACGGATACGGTCGAGCGCGTGCTCGTAGTCGTCGCCCGCCTCGCCGCGCGCCATGCGCTCGGCGAGTTCGGGCACCGTGCCCGGGAGGTCGAGCGCGCTGCGGTCGATCAGCCGGTCGATCAGCTCGGGCCGCCGTGCAAGCTCCTCGGCAAGCGGGGGAGCGAGCGTGAGCACGCCGACGAGCTGATCGAGCAGGCCGGGGCGCGCGTCGAGCAGGCGGAACAGGTTGATCGCGCTCGAAGCCTTTGCGATCAGATCCTCCCACAAGAGCAGCGCGCGGCGCGGATCGGGCGCGTCGGCGAACGCGTCGAGCAGGCGCGGCAGCAGCGTCTGGAGCGAGGCGCGCGCCGCCGCGCTGCGCAGCGAGCGGATATGCCCGTCGCTCCAGCCGGCGACCCGTTCGGCGAGCGCCTCGGGCTCTTCGAACCCGAGCCGTTCGAGCCGCGCCGGCAGGCTCTCGGCGCCGCCCCCGCTCGCGCCGCCACGCGCATCGGGATCGTCGACCAGACGATCGAACCGCGCGGCGACCTCGGCGCATAGCGGGGTCAGTTCGCCGAGCAACGCCGCGCCATCGGCGAGCCCGTCGAGCAGCGCGACCCGCTCGAGCGCCTCGCCGCCGGGCAGACTGTGCGTCTGGTGGTCCTCGAGCATCTGCAACCGGTGTTCGATCGTGCGCAGCCGATCGTAGCTCGTGCCCAGCAGTTCGGCGTCGTCGGCCGCGATATGCCCGGCCGCTGCCAGTGCGTCGAGGGCATCGCGCGTGCCGCGCACCCGCAGGCTGCGGTCGCGCCCGCCGTGGATCAACTGGTGCGCCTGCGCGAAGAATTCGATCTCGCGGATTCCGCCGCGCCCCTGCTTGAGGTTGAAGCCCGGCTTCGGCTCTATGGGGCCCGAATAGCGCTCGCGAATGCGCGAGGTGAGCCGCCCGATCTCCTCGATCGCGCCGAAATCGAGGCTTCGGCGCCAGACGAACGGGCGGATCGCGGCGAGAAATTCCTCGCCCTCGGCCACCTCGCCCGCCGCGGCGCGCGCACGGATATAGGCAGCGCGCTCCCACGCGAGCGCCGAGCTCTCGTAGTGACCGAGCGCCGCGTCGAACGAGATCGCCAGCGGGCTGACTTCGGAGGCCGGTCGCAGGCGCAAGTCGACCCGAAACACATAACCTTCGGCGGTGTTCGCCGAGAGCAGTTGCACGATCTCGCGCGCGTAGCGCTGCGCCGCTTCGCCCGGCTCGTCGCGTGTCCGGCGGGGCAGCGTCGCCGGATCGTAGAGCAGGATCGGATCGATGTCGGAGCTGTAGTTCAGTTCGCCCGCACCGTGCTTGCCCAGCGCGAGCGCAACGAACCCGGCCGGCCGGGCATCCTCGACCCGGCGCGCGATGGCTTCGCCGATCGCCCGGTCGAGCGCGCGGTCGGCGAAGTCGGACAGTTCGGTCATGACCCGCGCGAGCGGGAAGGCGCCCGCAAGATCGCCCACGGCAAGCGCGGCGGCGAGCGCCAGCCGCTCGCGCCGCAGCGCGGCCTCGCAGCTTGGCGCATCGTCGCCCGCGCTGCGCGCCCAGGCGAGCGCAGCCTCGCCGTCACCCGCCTGCAGCAACGCCTCCAGTTCCGGCTGGCGGTCGAGCGCGCGGGCGAGGAACGGCGCATTGGCGCGCGCCCGCGCGAGTCCATCCGGCCAGTCGAAAGTCATGCGCGCTTCCCTGCCGCCTCGCCGCCGCGCGCACAAGCGCCGGTTGGGCGCAGGGCCGGGCACGGGTTGCGAGCGCGCGCGCGACCTGCCAAGCAGGCGCCGGTCGCAGACTTGAGAGAGAGATTTCCATGATCCGCCGAATTCTAGCTATCACCGCCGTGGCGGCGCTCGCCGCATGCAACGTCGCCGTCGAGGAAGCCCAGGGCGACGCCGCGCTCGACATCCCCGAGGTCGAGGTGCCCGAAATCTCGATCGAGACGATCAAGGAAGCCACGCGCGTCCTCTCGTCCGACGAGTTCGAAGGCCGCCTCCCCGGAACCGCGGGCGAGGCCAAGACGGTCGCCTATCTCGTCGAGCAGTTCGAGAAGGCCGGGCTCGAGCCGGGCAACGACGGTAGCTGGTTCCAGGAAGTGCCGCTGGTCGAGATCACCGGCAGCGACTTCGCCCCGCTGACGGTCGAAACCGATGACGGCGAAACGATGGAGTTCGATTACGCCGACGACTGGGTCGGCGTTTCCTACCGTCAGACCCCGACGACCGAGGTCGAGGACAGCGAGCTGGTGTTCGTCGGTTACGGCATCAACGCGCCGGAGAAAGGCTGGAACGACTACGAAGGGATCGACATGACCGGGAAGACCGCGGTCATCCTCGTCAACGACCCCGACTATCAGGCCGAGACGCTCGAAGGCACGTTCAACGGCAAGGCGATGACCTACTACGGCCGCTGGACCTACAAGTACGAGGAAGCCGCGCGCCAGGGTGCGACCGGCGCGATCATCGTTCACGAAACCTATCCCGCGTCGTACCCCTGGACCACGGTCGAGAACAGCTGGTCGGGCCCGCAGGCCTATGCCGGGGGCGAAGACGGCGGCCCGCAGCCGACCGTGATGAACGGCTGGGTTCAGCAGGAAGTCGCCCAGCAGATTCTCGAAGCGACCGGCCACGATCTGGCGACGCTGACGGCGGCGGCGCAGAAGAAGGATTTCGAGGCTGTGCCGCTCGGTGCGACGGTTTCGACCTCGTTCGAAAACGACGTCCGCAAGTTCTCCTCGAAGAACGTGATCGGCATGCTTCCGGGCGCCGAGCGCCCCGACGAATACGTGCTCTACACCGCGCACTGGGACCATCTCGGCCGCTGCGCGCCGGGTGAAGAGGACGAGATCTGCAATGGCGCGGTCGACAACGCCACCGGCACCGCGGCGCTGATCGCGCTGGCCGAAGCGCACGCCAAGGCCGGCCCGGCCGACCGCAGCCTGGTGTTCCTCGCGGTCACCGCCGAAGAGCAGGGCCTGCTCGGCTCCGAATACTACGGCGCCAACCCGGTCTTCCCGCTCGAGCAGACGGTCGGCGGGGTCAACATGGACGCGCTCTCGCTCGCCGGCCCGGCGAAGGACGTGATCGTTGTAGGCCCCGACAAGTCGCAGCTCGACGAATTCCTCACCGCCGCGCTGACCGCGGAAGAGCGAGTCGGCACGCCCAATCCCTCGCCCGAGGCGGGCTACTACTACCGCTCGGACCACTTCAGCATGGCCAAGCGCGGGTTGCCGATGCTCTACATCGACGGTGGCCAGGACCTGATCGAGGGCGGCACCGAGGCGGGCGAGGCCTACGAGGCGCGCTATCGCGACACCGCCTATCACGCGGTCGGCGACGAGTTCGACGAGAACTGGGACTGGTCGGGCGTGGCGCAGGACCTGCGCCTCTACTACCGCCTCGGCCGGATGCTGGCGATGTCGACCTCGTGGCCCAACTGGCGCGAAGGCGACGAATTCCGCCGCCAGCGCGACGAAGCCTGCGCCGCCGAGGGCGGCTGCTGACGCCCGACGCGAAAGGGAAGCCGATGCCGGCGATACCGCCCGAGTGGGCGCCGCAGCGATGGCTGTGGATCGGCTTCCCGCACGACGCGGAGGAATGGCCCGGCTACCTCGGGCGCGCGCAGGAGCAGATCGCGGCCTTCGCCAATGCCGTGGCCGAAAGCGGGCAGGAAGTCCGCCTGCTGGTGCGCGACGCCGCGAACGAGGCGCGTGCGCGGTCGCTGGTCTCGGGCGCGGTCAAGCTCGAGCGGCGCGCGTACGGCGATGTCTGGCTGCGCGACACCGGCCCGCTGGTTCGCGCCGACGGCTCCGCGCTGCGCTGCCGCTTCAACGGCTGGGGCGGCAAGTATCTGATGGAAGGCGACCAGACGATTGGCGCCGAGCTTGCACGCGACGCGGGCCTGCCGGTCGCCGGGTCGGACTGGATCCTCGAAGGCGGCGCGATCGACGGCGACGGCACCGGGCTTGTCGTCACCACCGAGCAGTGCCTGCTCAATCCCAACCGCAATCCCGAGCTGTCGCGCGAAGAAATCGAAGGGCGGCTTGCGCGGGACCTGGGCTTCGACCGGGTGCTGTGGCTAGGCGAGGGGCTGATCAACGATCACACCGACGGCCATGTCGACAACCTCGCGCGCTTCGTCGGCCCCGATCGCCTGGCGTTGCCGCGCGCCACTGGCAGGGACGATCCGAATGCGCGCATCTACGCCGATGCGAAGCGCCGCGCCGAAGCGTTCGGAGTGGAGGCCGTCGAAATTCCCTCGCCGGGGCTGATCACCCGCGGCGATCTGGTCGAACCGGCGAGCTACGCCAACTTCGCGATCACCGGCAATCTGGTGGTGGTGCCGACTTTCGGCTCGATCCACGACGAGGAGGGCGTCGCCGCGATCGCCGCGCTGTTTCCCGACCGCGCGACGATCGGCCTGGCCGCCGACGCGGTGCTCGCGGGCGGCGGCGGCTTCCATTGCGCGAGCCAGCAGATGCCGGCGATATGAGGCGTCTTTAACGCTTCGTTAGCGGGCGTGGGCGCAATCTTGCGGCCATGGCCGAAGCAGTCGCCCTCGCTCGCGCGCACGGTCGCCACCTTGCCGATGCGGTGCGGATGGCGCTTGTCGCCGGATGCGCGGTCGCCCTGATCGCGGCCGACGCCTTCCTGCCCGGTTTAGCCCTGTAACAGTTTGACCAGCGCGGCGATCGCCGCCGCCGCGAGCACCACCGCCACGAACACGCGCCACGCGGCATCGCCGACCCGGCCGAACGCCAGGCTACCCAGCCAGTTGCCGATCATCACGACCGGCAGAAGCAGCGCGCCGAGTGCGAGCTGGCGCCAGTGCAGCTCGCCGAGCAATGCGCCCGCGGCAAGCCCGGCCGCCGACGCGAACGTGAAGATCAGGATCATCGACGCCTTGGCGGTCGCCCGCGGAATCGCGCGTCCGACATAATACGGCACCACCGGCGGGCCGGGCATTCCCGCGAACCCGGTCAGGAAACCGCTCGAAAGCCCGGTGAACGCAGTCGTGACCTTTCCGGGCAGGTCGGCAGAGCGCGAGGGCAGGAGGATCGCGGCGAAGGCCGAGAGCGCGACCAGCGCGATCAGAAGCCGCGCGAGCGGCGCGGGCGTCGCCGACAAGACCGCCAGCCCCGGCACGGTCGCGAGGACGACCAGACCGGCGATGAACCAGGCGGACGGCTCGACATGTCGCCGCAACCGCCTGAACTCGCTGAGGCCCAGCAGGAGCGAAATGGTGTTGGTCACCAGCACCGCCTCGACCGGCGTCAGCGCCAGCGCGAGCACCGGCACCAGCAGTATCGCCATGCCGAACCCGGCGAGCCCACGCACGAACGCCGCCGCAAACCCGCTCGCCAGCGCCACCGCGATCTGGAGCAGGGTGAAACCGGCGAGCAATTCCATCGGCGCGGCTCAGCGCAAGTCGGGCGGGGTCGCGGCGCCAGCCAGCATCGCGATCGCCTCGTCCACCGGCATTACCTTTTGCTGCTGTTCGCCGAGCGTGCGCACCGCCACGGTGCCTTCCTCGGCCTCGCGCTTGCCGACCACCAGCAGGTGCGGGACTTTGGCGAGGCTGTGCTCGCGCACCTTGTAGTTGATCTTCTCGTTGCGCAGATCGGCCTCGACGCGGATGCCTGCTGCTTCCAGCTTGGCGCGTACCTCGTTCGCATAGCCGTCGGCGTCCGACACGATCGTCGCCACCACTGCCTGCACCGGCGCGAGCCATACGGGCAGGCGTCCGGCGAAATGCTCGATCAGAACGCCGATGAAGCGTTCGAACGTTCCGAAAATGGCGCGGTGGAGCATGACCGGGCGATGCCTCTCGCCGTCCTCGCCCACGTAACTCGCGTCGAGCCGTTCGGGCAGCACGCGATCGGACTGGATCGTGCCGACCTGCCAGGTGCGGCCGATCGCGTCGGTCAGGTGCCATTCGAGCTTGGG
>CAMPIA010000042.1 GCA_946886175.1 uncultured Altererythrobacter sp. | reverse complement strand
TTGCCGGCCATCGCCAGCGCTATCCGTTTCTGAAAACCGCCCAATACGTCCATGCTGCCTTTATAGGTGACGGCGGCGGGAAAAACAGGGGTTGCGGGCGCGAATTTACTGCTAGGGACCGCCCCGATGACCGATGCCGAGTTGAAAGCCCGCCTGCCCGACACGATCGCCGCGCGGGTGCAATCGCTGAAGACGCGCGACGGGGCGGTGACCGCGATCCTCGACGCCTCGGGGCTCGACGCCTCGGCGCGCGGCGATCTCGAAGCTGCGGTGAAGGACGTGCTCGGCCTGGCCGAAGGCGTGACCGAGGTGCGGGTGGCGATGATGGCCGACCGGCCCCAGCGCCGGATCGTCGCGGTCGGATCGGGCAAGGGCGGGGTCGGCAAATCCACCCTCACCACCAATCTCGCGATCGCGCTCGCGCGCATGGGGCGCAAGGTCGGGATCGTCGATGCCGACATCTACGGCCCCTCGCAGCCCAAGCTGCTGGCCAACGAAGGCGCGCGGCCGGTGGCGGAGAACGACAAGCTGGTGCCGGTGGAGACCAAGTGGGGCGTGCCGGTGCTGTCGATGGGCCACCTGGTCGAGCCGGGCCGGGCGATCGCCTGGCGCGGGCCGATGGCGGGCAATGCGCTGGGCCAGTTGATCGACGCGCACTGGGGCGACACCGAACTGCTGCTGGTCGATCTGCCGCCGGGCACCGGCGACGTGCAGCTGACGATGCTCCAGCGCTTCAAGCCCGCGGGCGCGGTGATCGTCTCGACCCCGCAGGATCTGGCTTTGATCGACGCGCGGCGCGCGATGCAATTGTTCGAGCAGGGCGGGGTGCCGGTGCTGGGGCTGGTCGAGAACATGGCCGGCTATGCCTGCCCGCACTGCGGCGAAGTGAGCGATCCGTTCGGCACGGGCGGGGTGGAGGATGCGGCGCGCGAGGTGGGCGTGCCCTTCCTCGGCCGCGTGCCGCTCGCGCTCGCGATTCGCGAGGCGAGCGATGCCGGAATGCCGCCCGCCGCCGAGGACGGGCCGCAGGGCGAGGCGTTCCGCGCGATCGCGGAAGAACTCGCGCTGCTGCTCGACGAGACGAAGGGCTGACGATGCAGGTCAGCCGCCGCGGAGTGCTGATCGGCGCCGCGGTCGGCGGGGGCCTGCTGGTCGCCTGGGCGCTGCGCCCGCGCACCTTTTCCGACCCGCTGTCCCCCGGCCGGGGCGAGCACGCCTTCGGCGCGTGGCTCAAGATCGGCGAGGACGGTGTGATCACCGTCGCGGTGCCGCAGCTGGAGATGGGGCAAGGGGTGACGACGGTTCTGCCGCAGGTCGCCGCGCTCGAGCTCGGGGCCGACTGGCGCACGGTGGCGGTCGAACCCGCACCGGTGAGCGGGGCTTACGCCAATGTCCCGCTCGCGGCGAAATGGGCGCCGCTGTGGATGCCGTTCCTGCCCGGACTGGCCGACCAGCCCGACGACCTGGTGGCGCGCCGCTTCGCCGAATCGGCCCGCTTCATGGCCACCGCGGAGGGGACCACGCTCGCCGCGCACGAACAATCGTGCCGCGAGGCCGCTGCGTCCGCGCGCGCCGTGCTGTGCATGGCCGCCGCGGAGCGCTGGGGCGTCGCGTGGGAACAGTGCGAGGCGGCCGCGGGGTTCGTGCTGCACGACAAGGCGCGGCTCAGCTTCGCCGAGCTCGTGGCCGAGGCGGCCGCGCTGACCCCGCCCGATCCGCCGCCGTTGCGCCCGCAGGCCCCGGCGGAAAGCCCGATCCCCGGAGAGGCGAGCGCCGCCACATCCTACCCCCGGCTCGACCTGCCGGCCAAGGTCGACGGCACATTTCCCTTCGCCGGCGACATTCGCCTGCCCGACATGGTCTATGCCGCGATCAAGCACGGGCCGGCCGACGCGGCCGAGCTGTCGGGCTTCGAACCGCGTCGCGCCTCGGCAATGCGCGAACTGGTGCAGGTGGTCGAGGGCAAGCGCTGGCTTGCCGCGGTCGCGACCAACTGGTGGGCCGCCGACCGCGCGCTTGCGGCGATGCGCCCGCGCTTCCGCGTGACCGGCGCGCTCGAATCCAGCGAGATGGAGGCAAAGCTCGACACGGCGATCCGCCGGGGCGAGGGCGAAGTCGTGGCCGCGCGCGGCGAAGGCGCGGACTGGACCGAGGCCCCCGATCTGGCGCTGCGCTACGACGTCGCGCCCGGCGCGCACGCCACGCCCGAGACCGCCACCGCGACCGCGCGCTACCGCGACGGGCGGCTCGAACTGTGGATCGCGAGCCAGGCGCCCGAGCGCGCGCGACGCGCCGCGGCCGAGGCGCTCGGGCTCTCGCTGCGCGACGTGATCCTCTACCCGATGGCCGCGGGCGGCAGCTTCGACCGGCGGCTCGAGCACGATCATGCGATCGAGGCGGCGCTGATCGCGCGCGAGGTGGGCGAGCGGCATCGCCGCCCGGTCCAGCTCGTCTGGTCGCGGTGGGAGGAGCAGCTCGCCGGGCGTCCGCGCGCACCGGTGTCGGCGATCGTCTCGGCGCGGCTGGCCCCCGGCGGCGGCGGGCAGGTGATGGCGCTCAAGGCGCGGATCGCGATGCAGCCGACCGCGCGGGAATTCGGCCGCCGCCTGTTCGACAACCAGACCGGCTGGGCGGCGCTGGCGAACAGCGCAGGCGAAACCGATCCGATGGCGGTCGAGGGCGCGCTGCCGTTCTACGCTATCCCCGACGTCAGCGTCGAGCACATCCCGGTCGCCACGGGGCTCCAGAGCGGGCGCATGCGCGGCAATGCGCACGGCTACACGGCGTTCTTCATCGAATGCTTCGTCGACGAACTCGCCCGGCGGCACGGACGCGAGCCGCTTTCGTACCGGATCGAGATGCTCGGCGGCGATGCGCGCATGGTCGAATGCCTCCAGCGCGCGGCGCGCCTCGCCGAATGGGACGGCGGGCAGGACCAGAGCGGCAAGGGGCTCGCCTGCCACCGGATCGGCGACGGCGCGAGCGGCGGGCGGATCGCCTGCATCGCCACCGCGCGGCAGGCGGCGGGCGGGGTGCGCGTGGCGCGGCTCTCGGCGGCGGTCGACGTGGGGCGGATCGTCAACCTCGACGTGGCGCGCCAGCAGATCGAGGGGGGGCTGGTGTTCGGCATGGCGCAGGCGCTCGGTGCGGCGGTGGAATATCGCGAAGGGCTGCCGGTGCAGGGGGGGCTGGGGCAGCTCAACCTGCCGCTGCTGGCCGACGCGCCCGAGATCGCGCTCGACTTCATCGCCAGCGACGCGCCGCCGTTCGATCCGGGCGAGCTCGGGGTGGCGGTGGCCGCGCCCGCGATCGCCAATGCGCTCCATTCCGCGACAGGGCTTCGCCTGCGCCGCCTTCCGCTGCTATCGGGCGGGCTATGACCTGGCGGGAACAGCGATTGCCGCGCGATCACGCGCCGGTGGCGAGCGGCGGCGTGGGCGTGCTGCTGGTCAACCTCGGCACACCCGACGCGCCCGATGCGAAGTCGGTCAGGCGCTATCTGGCCGAATTTCTTTCGGACCGGCGCGTGGTCGAGATTCCGCAGCTGGTCTGGCAGCCGATCCTGCGCGCACTGGTGCTGACCACGCGGCCGAAAAAAAGCGCGCACGCCTATCGCCAGGTCTGGACCGAGGCAGGCTCTCCGCTCGCCGCGATCACCGCCGAGCAGGCCAAGGGGTTGCAGGCGCGGCTGGGCGATGCGGCGCAGGTCCGCTGGGCGATGCGCTACGGCGCGCCGGCGATCGGCGACGAACTGCAGGCGCTGATGGATGCCGGGTGCGAGCGTGTGCTGCTCGCGCCGCTCTATCCGCAATATTGCGCCGCGACGACCGCGAGCGTTGTGGACAAGGCTGCGGACAAGCTGCGGACGATGCGTTGGCAACCGAGCCTGCGCACGCTGCCGCCCTACCACGACGATCCGGCCTATATCGGCGCGCTGGCGGCTGACATCGGCGCGCAGCTCGACGCGCTCGACTTCGATCCGCAAGTCCTGATGCTGAGCTTTCACGGCATGCCGCAGCGGACACTGGAACTGGGCGATCCCTATCATTGCCATTGCCGCAAGACGGCGCGGCTGCTGGGCGAAGCGCTCGCCCGGCCCGAGCTGCGGATCGAGACTACCTTCCAGAGCCGATTCGGACGCGCCAAATGGCTCGAGCCGGCGACCGACGCGACGCTGGTGGCGGAGGCGCAGGCGGGCACCAAGCGGTTGGCGGTCGCCGCGCCGGGGTTCGCGGCGGACTGTCTCGAAACGCTGGAAGAGCTCGCGATTCGCGGGCGCGAGCAGTTTCTCGGCGCGGGCGGCGAGCGGTTCGCCACGCTTGCCTGCCTCAACGCAGGCGCGCCGGGGATGGACATGCTCGAGGCGCTGGTGCGGCGCGAGCTGGCGGGCTGGGTTTATGAGTTTACGCCCTGAGCGCCAGCGGTTACTTACACTAAGGTAAGTTGTCAGGAGCCACGCATGGCCACGCTCGCCGAACCGACCCTTTCCGCGCACAAGCCGTCCGAAAGCTCGCCCCGTACTTGGCGCGAGGGGCGGCTGACCGACGCCGATGTGGCGCATATCCCCGGCGAGGCCGGGCCGCCGGTGATCGGCAACCTGTTCCGCATGCTGGCCGACCCGCACGGCTTCGCCTGGCGTATGTTCCGCAATTATGGCCCGGTCTACAAGAACAAGACCATCGGCCACTGGCACATCGCACTGATCGGGGCCGACGCAAACGAGCTGCTGCTGTTCGACCGCGACAGGAACTTCTCGTCCGAACAGGGCTGGGGCCCGACGCTGCACCGGCTGTTCCCGCGCGGGCTGATGCTGCTCGACTTCGAGCACCACCGCGCCGATCGCCGCGCTTTGTCGATCGCGTTCAAGCCCGAACCGATGCGGCACTATGCCGATGCGCTCGACCGCGGAATTGCGCGCGAAGTCGCCAACTGGGGCGGGGAGATGGAGTTCTACCCGGCGATCAAGCAGCTCACGCTCGACCTCGCGGCGGACAGCTTCATCGGCGTGCCCTGGGGTCCGGAATCGGCGCGGATCAACCAGGCTTTCGTCGACATGGTCCAGGCCGCGGTCACCCCGGTGCGCAAGCCGCTGCCGTTCACCCAGATGCGCAAGGGGGTGAAGGGGCGCGAGTTCCTGGTCGAATACTTCACCGCCGAGACGCTGCGCCGGCGCGCGGGGGAGGGCAACGGGCAGGACATGTTCAGCCAGTTCGCCACCGCGACCCGCGAGGACGGAAGCCTGCTGCCGGTCGACGAAGTGGTCGACCACATGAACTTCCTGATGATGGCGGCGCACGACACGATCACCTCGAGCGCCACCGCGCTCGTGTGGCAGCTCGCGAAGAACCCCGAATGGCAGGAGAAGCTGCGGCAGGAACTGCTCGCGGTCACCGGCGGGCCCGACGCGCGGGGCAATCCGCGCGGTCTCGCTTACGCCGATCTCGGAAAGGTCGAGCTGACCGAGATGGCGTTCAAGGAATCGCTGCGGCTGATCCCCCCGGTTCCGTCGATCCCGCGCCGCGCGCTGAGGAGCTTCGAGTTCGGCGGTCTGCGTATCCCGGCGGGCGCGGCCTGCGGCTTCAACGCGCATCTGACGCACCACATGGAAGAATACTGGGACAGCCCGGAAACCTTCGATCCCATGCGCTTCACGCCCGAACAGGTGAAGGCGCGGCACAAGTACGCCTGGATCCCCTTCGGCGGCGGGGCGCACATGTGCATCGGGCTGCACTTCGCCTACATGCAGGTGAAGATCCTCGCGGCGCAGCTGCTCCAGCGCTACCGGATCGAGATCGCGCCGGGCTACGCGCCCGAGTGGCAACCGTGGCCGATCCCCAAGCCGAAGGACGGGCTCAGGATTACGCTGCGGCCGCTCTAGAAATCGACCGCGATCCCATCCTTCACCCAGTCGCCGTACCGAGTCGGGCTGAGCTTCTCGTCGAGGTTTGGCGCGGCGGGTGCCGGGGGCGGATCGTTGCTCCAGTACGCGGGCTTCGCGAAGGGCTGGGGCCGTTTGGTGGCGCGTTCGGACATAGCGGGAAGATGCGCCCACTGGCGCAGGGATGCAAGCGCGGGTAGGGGCCGCGCGATGGCCCAGCCCCCCGGTATCCACGCGCGCCGCGCCGCGCTTCGCCTGCTCGACGCGGTGCTGCGCCGGGGCGAGACGCTCGACCAGGCGTTCGCCTCGGCGACCAAGGACGTGCGCCGGCCCGAGGACAAGGCGCTGGCGCGTGCGATCGGGGGCGAGGCGCTGCGCTGGCTGACCGATCTCGACGCCCTGATCGACGGGGCGACGAAGCAGCGCCTGCCCGACGATGCCAAGCCGCGCATGGTCCTGCGCCTGATGCTCGCGCAATGGCTGCGGCTCGGCACCCCGCCGCATGCGGTGATCGCCACCGCGCTGCCGCTGCTGGACGGCGGGCCGCGGCGGCTGGCGCACGGCGTGTTCGGGTCGCTGGCGAAGGGCGAAGCGACACTGCCCGCCGCGCCGACGCTGCCCGGCAATGTGCGCGAACGCTGGGGGACGCTGGCCGACGACGTCGCGCCCGGGCTCGCCGCGCCGCCGCCGCTCGACCTCGCGCTGCGCGACGAGAGCGAGACGGCGCACTGGGCGAACCAGCTCGCAGCCGAGAGTCTCGCGCCCGGCCATCTGCGCCTGCCGCGCGGCGCGGGGGTAGAGAAGCTGGCCGGCTTTTCGGAAGGCGCGTGGTGGGTGCAGGATCTCGCGGCCTCGCTACCGGCGCGACTGCTCGGCGCAGGAGAAAGCCGCCACGCGCTCGATCTCTGTGCCGCGCCGGGCGGCAAGACGCTCCAGCTTGCCGCCGCAGGCTGGCAGGTAACCGCGCTCGACGTTTCGAAGCGGCGGCTCGAGCTGCTGCGCGACAATCTCAAGCGCACCGGGCTGAAAGCGGGCGTCGTCCGCGCCGACGCGCTGGAGTGGGAGCCGAAGCACCGCTTCGACGCGATCCTGCTCGACGCGCCCTGCACCGCCACCGGCACCGCGCGCCGCCACCCCGACGTGCTCCACCGGATCGGCGCGCGCCAGATCGCCGAGATGGCCGAGCTGCAAGCCGCGCTGCTCGCCCG
Source organism: uncultured Altererythrobacter sp. (assembly GCA_946886175.1). Next base: position 1,598 of record CAMPIA010000042.1, on the reverse strand, counting down.
CGCCGCCGACTGGCTGACGCCCGGCGGCACGCTCGTCTATGCGGTGTGCTCGCTCGAGGCCGAAGAGAGCGGGGGGCAGGCCGCGCAAGTCGCGCTCGAGCCCCTGCCGATCCGCGCCGACGACCTGCCCGCGGATCTGGCGCCCACCCCCGAAGGCTGGCTGCGCACCCATCCCGGCCAACTCGCCGAGCACGGCGGTCTCGACGGCTTCTTCATCGCCCGCTGGCGCAAGCCGACCTGAGCGAAGCCCTTGGGGGCGGGTGCGACGCGGGCAAAGCCATCGCGCGCAGGAAAATGTCGCTTGCGATCCCTGCGTTTGGAAGGGGTGAACACCGTTTGCCGCAGGGCGCGCCCGGATTGTCGATACACCCCCCAGACCGGCAGGAACCTACCCAGGTCGGAAAGGTTACGCCCGACAGCCGTGGACTCCACGGCGTCCACTGCGGCTGATCCGCTGCGCGTTTTAAACAGTGAAAAGGGGGTTTCCACAGCCGGGCACGCCGTCAGCGGGGGGTGGCCGATGAAAGGCCGCGATCGTGCAGGGCCGGCTGTTGTAAATCAAGGAGTTGCATAATGAGTGTCATTTCCAGGAGCCCGAAAGCTCTCGCCCTGCTGGCCGCGCTCGCGGTGCCTGCGACGGGCGGCCTGTCCGCGCAGGAGCAATACCCGGCGCAGGGCGAGTCCGTGACCACGGTGTACGGCTCGCTTCCGGCCGATCTCTCGGGCTTGCCCGAAGGCCCCGAAATCGAAGGCATCATCTCCGCGCGCAGCGGCGACAAGGTGCAGGTCGCGACTGCCGATGGCGCCAGCACGGTGGTCGCTGTCGGGGAAGCGACCGAGATCAAGGCCAGCGGCGGCTTCCTCGGGCTGGATCGCGACACGCTCGCCCCCGATGCGCTGCTCAACGGCCTGCCCGTGACCGTCGAGACGGTGGAATTCGGCGGGGGCCTGATCGCCAGCCGGATCAAGCTCAAGAACGATGACCTCAAGACCGCGGCGATGATCCGCAGCGGCACCGCGCAGGGCTTCGCCGAACAGACCGCGGCGACCGAGGCGTTGCGCGGCCGCGTGGGCGATATCGACCAGTACAACGTCAAGGCCACCACCAACGTGAATTTCGACGTCGGCAAGGCGGAGCTGTCTCCGCAGGCCCAAGCCGATCTTTGCGCCACGGCGGCCCAGGCCGATGCGACGGAGAACGCGCTTATGCTGGTCGTGGGCTACACCGATGCGACCGGCAGCCAGGAGCTCAATCAGGAGCTCAGCGAAAAGCGGGCCGAGCGCGTGGTCAACTATCTGCAGCAGGCGTGCGGCTGGGAGCCCTATCGCATGCTGACGCCGACCGGCATGTCCGAATCGAACCCGGTGGCCCCCAACACCACCCTCGCCGGCAAGGCGGAAAACCGCCGCGTCGCGGTGAACATCCTCGTCAGCAAGAGTGTCGACGGGTTGTAATCGGCGTGGGGGTGGGCCCGGCCCACCCCCCGACGATCCTCCCCTTTGCGGTGAGGATTACCCCTTCACTTTCTCCGCGAAGCTCTTCCTGAGCTTAATCAGCTTGGGCGGGATGACCGCCAGGCCATTGGGATTCCGCTGGC
>CAMPIA010000041.1 GCA_946886175.1 uncultured Altererythrobacter sp. | reverse complement strand
GGCCGGTGCAACGGCCGTTGGCCGGGTCGGGCCCGCGCCTGGACGCGAGCTTGGCGGAACGGCTCGAGAGTTCGCGTTCCGCGCACAGTGTCGCTGCGGACGGGTCGTCGCCGCCCAATGCCGATCGGCAGCTGATGCTCGCCGGCGCGGCGAACGGACCGACCGGTCTCGCCCAGTCTCAGAGTTTGCCCCGGGTCCCGCAGAGAATGCGCGTGACCCCATCGGGACGTCCGGCGCTTGCGCACCGCGGCCGCCCGCGCGGGCTTGCCTTGGGGGCAGGTCCCCGCGCCCGCCCCGCGCCCTCGATGGCAGGCCGGCATGCCGATCACGACGACCCCGGATCGACGCCTTGGCCGGTGTAGCGTGCGATAGCTCCATGCCACGCTGAGACGCCGCCCGCCGCGCCGACCTCGCGAGTCAGGCTCTCAGCAGAACCCGATAGCCGCCCCCGGCCATCGCGCGGGCGCCTTTCACCAGACGCTGCGCGCGCAAGCGCAGGCTCGGCGCCTCGGCCCGCCAGCGAGCCCGCTCCGCCTCCGCGCTCAGCAGCCCGGCGGCGACCTCGCGCTGCGTAGCCCCGGTCCGCAAGGCATCGGTGGCCCGCAGCAGCAGGATCAGCCGCCGGTTCCGATCCCTCAGCTGGCCCGGCGCGAGGCCGCCCGCCTGCCGGAACCGCAGCAGGGCGTGCAACGTCTCGAGCGGGCCGCGCAACGCCGCGAACCCGGCAAGGCGATAGGACAGCATCACGGGACCATCGAGCAGCGAGCCCGACACGATATCGAGCCTCAGGCTGGTGGCGCCGTCCGACACGAGCAGATGTTCGCCGTCGGCGGCGCGGACCAGGGTGGCGAGCCGGGCAAGACGGGCGAGGTCGAACCGGTCCGGCGACGACCCCGCCTGCTCGGCCCCGGCGACGAGGACCCGCGCGTACCGCTCGCGGCGCCAGACCGGCCGGGCCGCGCACGCCGCGAGGCCGGGATCCTCGAACGCATGCAGGCCCCACGGAGCCGCGGCGGGGTCCGCCTTCTCCACCCTCGGCGAGGGGGACTCGCGCCAACGCGGCGCGCCACCGGCCGCTGCGCGATAGCGGCCATCGCGGCGCAGCCATTCCCACGCGAAGGCCGCCGGCTCCGCGCGGCGCAACGCGCCATAGCCGTCCGCGTCGCGCCAGTCCGGCAGGGGCGGAGCGGCATCCAAGTCCGGCCCTAACCGGGCCCGCCGGTTCGCGGCCGACGCAGCTCTGCAAGGTCCATGGCGCGGGTCTCCGACGGCATGCGGAGACGACAGCAGGAGACCGGCGGCTAACCCATTCCCCCGATCGGGGGGATTGCATCGCCGTAACCGATCCAGCCATCGCGCAGGCCGTGCACGACGAGCTGGGTGCGCGTGGGCACGTCGTAGGCGGCCCGCGCGCGCTTGAGATACTGGCGCGCGGTCTCCTCGGCGATGCCGAGGATGCGGCCGATCTCCCAGTCGCTCTTGCCCGCGGCGGCAAGGCGCAGGCACGCCTGCTCGCGGCGGCTCAGGTGCGGACGCCCGCTCCTGGCCGGATATCCGTGCAGGCGCCGGGCCGCGCCGAAGGCGTGCGCGCCGACCAGCTCGGCACAGAGCAGGTGCCGCGCCGGCAGCGCGCGGCCGCACCGCACGGCGAACGAGCACGAGCCCACGGGCTCCCCCGGGACATTAGCCGGGACGGTGAAGCCCGAACCGATCCCGTGCCGGCGGCTGCCCTCGAGAATGTCGCGGTGGCGCCGCGTCAGCGGCACCAGCCGGTCGAGCTGCTCCCACGCAAAGCCGACGTTGGTGCGACCGCTCGCGAGCTGGACCGGATCCTCGCTGGCGAGCTCGGCGGTGGTGAGCTCGGCGACCCACCCGGGCGGGTAGTTGTCGATCCGGATGAGGCGCGCGCCGCCCGCCGTGAGGCTCGCGTGGTGCAGCAGCGCGAAGTAGTCGAACCCGAGCTCGCGCAGCGTCGCGGCGAGCAGGCCGCCGAGCTCGGCCTGCGATCGGCAGCGCGCCAGATCGGCGTGGAACTGGTCGACGAACCGCCCGAATTGCATGATCCCACCCCCCGAGGAACCCCTGCAGCAGCGTTGACCGAGCCGCGCGGTCGTGACGGACCTGGCCAGTCAGCAATAAATAATTTGATTATAATCCGCGATTTGATTGAATATGACCATAGTGGTCTCAAGACGGCGCTCCGACAAGACGTCCGCCGATTGAGCATCGGGTCGCCGTTCGTAGTCGTTCGCAAGGCCGGTTGAGACCCGGTCTTCGGGCATCGGGAGGCGAGGATGGACCGAGGCGCGCTTGGAACCGCCCCGTCCCGCCGCAGGGGCGATGTTCGACAGGATAGACGCGTTCGTCCGCGAGGTGGGCGAAGCCGAGACCGAAGCCGCGCTGGCGGGCCTGCTTGCCGAGATCAGCCGGGAAATGGGCTTCGCCTATTTCGCGTTGACGCACCATGTCGACGTCCGGCGCGCGCCCGGGCCCGCCATCCGGCTTGCCAACTACCCGGCCGGGTGGGTCGACTATTTCGACGGCAACGGTCTCGGCCCGTCAGACCCCGTGCACCGGGCAAGCCAGCTGACCAGCGTCGGATTCGCCTGGTCGCGGCTCCCGCGCCTGATTGACCTGACGCCGCGCGACCGCGAAGTGCTCGCCCTCGCCGACGCGCGCGGCATCGGCGACGGCTTCACGGTCCCCGCGCACGTGCCGGGCGAAGCCAACGGTTCGTGCTCGTTCGCCTCGGCGGGGCGGACCGCCCTGAACCAGGACCGTCTCCCGCAAGCCCAGCTGGTCGGCGCCTTTGCGTTCGAAGCGGCGCGCCGGCTCTGGCGAATGCGCCACCCGGGCCTCGAGCCGCGGCCGCAACTGACCGACCGCCAGCGCGACTGCGTCGTCTGGGTCGCGCGGGGCAAGTCGGACTGGGAGATCGCGCGGATCCTCGGTCTCAGTCCCGAGACGGTGGCCGAGTACCTGAAGCGCGCCCGCGAGCGATACGGCGTCGGCAAGCGGACCATGCTGGCCGTCCACGCGCTCTTCGACGGCGCGATCAGCTTCTCCGACGTGCTCAAGCGCTGAAGCACCCCCCTTTTTCGGGACTCGCAGGGCCCGCCCCGCCCCGGCGATAGACTTCGGATCAGCCGGAGGAAATCGCCATGGTCCTGATCACCGAATGCCTGCCGCAGCCGCTCGCCGACGCGGGACTGCGAGCCATGTTCGAGGCGCGCAAGCGCGTCTTCGTCGACTTGCTCAAATGGGACGTGCCGGTGCTCGACGAGCGCTTCGAGCTCGACCAGTTCGACGACGAGCATGCGGTCTACCTCATGATCCACGGCGAGCGCGGCGAGCATCTCGCCTCGGCACGGCTGCTCGAGACCGAGCGCCCGCACATCCTCGACACGCTGTTCGCCGACCTCTGTGCCGGCACGGTCCCGCGCGGCCCGGAGGTGCGCGAGATCACCCGCTTTTGCCTCGACCGAAGCCTCTCGGCGGCACGCCGGCTCGCGGTCCGCAACCGCCTGGTCAGCGCTCTCGTCGACCACGCACTCCAACGCGGGATCGCGAGCTACACCGGCGTTGCCGAGATCGGATGGCTGCAGCAGATCCTCGCGTTCGGCTGGCGCTGCCGTCCGCTCGGCCTGCCAGCGCTCCGTGACGGCAGGACGCTTGGTGCGCTGACGATCGAGATCTCGCCGCAGACCCCGGCGTTGCTCATGCGCGCGGGCGTCTACACGCCGGGCGATGCCCTGCACGACGCGCGAGAAGCGGCATGACCGCGCCAGCCGGCGCAATGCCCGCGACCTGCGCCGACCGCCAGGCGCAGCAGTGGGCCGAGCAACTGCTCGCCATGGGCTACTGCGTGGTCGACGACCTCGCTCCCGATGCGGTCGCGGGACTTCATTCCGACCTTGCAGGTGACTTCGAGCGGACGCCGTTCTGCGAGGGCGGCTTCTACGGAGATCGCACCCAGCGGTTCGGCCGCCTGCTGGCGCGCTCGCCGCATGCCGAGGCGCTCGTCCGCCATCCGCAAGTCCTGGGAGTCGTCGAGCAGGTGCTCGGCGCCTGGTGCGATACCGTACAGCTCAACCTGACCCAGGCGATCGCGCTCCATCCGGGGGCGCTGCCGCAGCTGCCGCACCGCGACCAGGACATGTGGCGCGGCACGCTCGGCGAGACCGAATACCTCGTCAACGTCATGTGGCCGTTCACCGAGTATACCCGGGACAACGGGGCGACCCTGATCTGGCCGGGCAGCCACGGCGCGCGGGCGCTCGACCGCGAGCCTCCGGCCGAGCCGGGCGTCCCGATCGAGCTGGCACCGGGCTCGGCGCTGCTGTTCCTCGGGTCGACGCTGCACGGCGCGGGCGGCAACAGGTCCGAGGGGATTCGCCGCGGCTGCATCGTCAGCTACTGCCTCGGCTGGCTCAAGCCCTACGAGAACCAGTGGCTCGCCTACCCACCCGAGGTGGCGCGCCATTTCTCACCCGAGCTTGCCGCGCTGGTCGGCTACCGCCAGCATCGTCCCAACCTTGGCAACTACGAGGGCCGCTGTCCCTCGATCCTGCTCGGCGCCGAGGTGCCCGCGCACCTCGGCGCGATCGACGCCCTGCGGCCCGACCAGGCGGCGACGGTGGCCGAGTTCGTCGCCGGCCAGCAGCAGCGTGGCGGCTGAGCGGCGCGGCGGCGGCCAGATCGGCCGGCCATGAGCGCGGGCGTGACGTTCGAGCGGGTCTACCTCGCGCTCAAGGAGCAGCTCGGCAGCGGGCGGTTCGCTGCCGGCGAGCACCTCGAGCCGGGCGCGCTGTCGCGCGATCTCAACGCCAGCATCACGCCGGTGCGCGACGCGCTCCATCGCCTGGCTGGCGAGGGCCTCGTGGAAACCCCCCGCGGAGACGGCTTCAGGATGCCGCTCGTCACCGAGGTCGGCCTGCGGCATCTCTACCGGTGGAACGCGGCGCTGCTCGACCTCGCCGCGCGCGGCCGCGGTGGCGCCGGTGCGGCGGGGCGCATGGAAGACGGAGGGCCCGCCTACTCCGCCGGTCCGATCGAGGCGGCCGAGCGCCTGTTCCTGGCGCTCGCGACGAGATCGGGTAATCCCGAGCACGTCGCGGCGATCGCCGGGCTCAACGACCGCCTGCGACCGGTTCGCGAGACCGAGCTTCGCGTGCTCGACGAACCGCTCGGGGAGATCCAGCCGATCGCGGCCCTGATGGCCGGCGATGCCATGGTCGCCTTGCGCCGCGCGCTCGCCGCCTATCACCGCCGGCGCGAGCGGATGGTCGGCGAGATCGTCGCGGCGCTGATCGCGCCGCGCTGAGCACGGCAGCGCACCGCGCCGTGCCCGCGCGCCCTCCGCAAATGACCTGCCACGAACAATCGCCCTGTACGCGCCGTATATGCTTCGTGCCCTCGGCACCGGATCCTAGCCTGGTGCGCGCTGCATTCCCGCAGCAAGAGGAGACGTGACATGGACAAGCAGCAAAGCCGGCCCGGCGTGATCGAGCTCGGCACCGCCAGCACCGAGACCCGCGGCCTGCCGATCGCGGCCGAGCCGGAGCCGATGGGCTTCAAGGTCAGGTCGCTGCTCGTCGACTGAAGCCTGCGAGCGCGCGGGGCCCTCGCCGGTCCCGCGCGCTTCGTCCGTCCCGCATGCCTCCCGCTCGCCGCCGTATCGGCCCGTGACGCCTCCCGAGGCCACGCTTCCGCTATCCGGGCCCACTCTCCGACATTCGACGTCGAGGGTCGCGCCAGGCAGCCGGTGTGCGCTGCTGCCGTGACGGTCATCTTGAGCAAGCCGCACGACACTGACCAGGTTCGAGCGCCCGTCCCGGGCCGGCGGGTGAACGCGCGGCGGCGCGCGCCGTAAACAATCGGATTATTCGCGCCGTATACGTTTCGTGCCCTCGGGGCCTCTTCCTAGTCTGCCGGTGCTGCACGTCGCAGCTTGAGGAGACACGATATGGAACGCCAATCCACCGAACCCGGCCTGATCGAGCTCGGTACCGCCAGCACCGAGACCCGCGGGCAGCCGATCCTGTCCACGCCGGAGTCGAACGGCTACCTGAAAGTCGGCCCGCTCGTCGACTGAGCGCCGGCGCGCGCGGGAACCCGCGGGTTCCCGCGCCTGCCGCCATCGCGACCCCGCATGGCCTATCTCCACCTGAAACGCCACGTCAGCTATGGCATGATCGCCGGGCAAGCGGTGTTCCTCGACCTGCAGGGCGACCGCTATCTGGCGCTCGACGCCACCGTCCAGGAAGACTTCCTCGCCCTGCGCATCGGAGACGAGCCCATCCGCGCCGAGGGAGAGGCCCGCGACCGCCTGCTCGCCACGGGCCTGTTCCAGCAACATTCGCTGAAGGGGCGCCTCGCCCCCGTCGAGGTGCCGGTCCGGGCGGAAAGCCTGCTCGACGAGAGCCCGGCGCGGGTGCGCTGGCGCGCGGTCCCGCGCGCCTGGACCTGCGTGCGGCGAGCGCGCCAACGCATCGCGACCGTGCCGTTGCAGGCAATCGTCGAGGACATTCGCGAGAACCGCTGCGACACCGAACGAACCGGGAGCGCGGCGGAAGCCGAGGACGCTGCGCGGGCCTTCCTGGCGGCACGCGCGCTTGTGCCGGTCGCGCGCAGCTGTCTGCTCGACTCCCTCGCCCTGCTCGACTGGCTCGGCGACCAGGCCGGGCCCGCAACGCTCGTGTTCGGCGCCAGGCTCGACCCGTTCGGGGCACATTGCTGGCTTCAGACCGACCGGACGCTGCTCACCGACGCCGCCGACACGGTGCGCACGTTCGTCCCGGTGCTCGCCGTCTGATGCAGCTTCGCTTCCTTGCCGCCACCGGGCCGCCCGAAGCCCTCGAACACCTGTCGCGGAGGCTCGTGGCTGGCCCGCCGCCCCTCGAGCAGGTCCTGCGCGGTCCGGGGCTCCTCGCCTGGGCCATCCCAGGGACGCCCACGGTGGCCGCGCCGGATGGCTCGGGGTGCGCCATCGGCCTCGTGTTCGACCGCGCGAGCGGCCGCCGGCTCGAGCGGCTCCCGGCCCCCGTGCCGGCCGAGAGGCTATTCGTCGAGCGCTTCTGGGGTGCCTACCTACTGCTGGCCTCCCGTGGACAGGATCATGTGGCGCTGCGCGATCCGTCGGGCGGGGTGACGGCCTATCATCGCCGCTTCGAGCCGCTCGACGTCTACGCGTCCGACGCGGAGCTGCTCGCCGCAACCGGGCCTCTCGAGCCCGACCCGTCGTTCCTGCGGCACTGGCTGGCATATCCAGCTCTGCGCACGGGCCTGACCGGCGTGCGCGGCGTCCGCGAGATCGTGCCGGGCTCGGCGCATGCCCGGGTCGGCCACGAGGAGCGGATCACGCTGCCCTGGGACCCGTGGGATCACGCGGCGCCCGACCGGGCGATCCGCCGGTTCGAGGACGGCGCGGAAGCCCTGCGCGAAGCGGTGCTCCACGCCGTTCCCCGCCTGCTCGGAGACAGCGCCGGGACCGTCGTCCAGTTGTCGGGCGGTCTCGACTCGTCGATCGTCGCCGCCGCCCTGGCCCGAACCGGCCGGCCCTTCCGCGCGGTGACGTTCGCCACGGTGACGCCCGATGGCGACGAGCGCGGATACGCCCGCGCGGTCGCCCGGCATTGCGGGATCGCGCTCGCCGAGCTGGTCGAGGAGCGTGTCGCGCCAAACTTCGCCGAGATACCCCCGCTTGCGCTGCGCCCGCCGCCCAACGCGTTGCTGCGGAGGCTCCGTCGCGTCATGGCGAACCATCTCGCGCTCACCGGTTCCGACCTCGCGGTCGATGGTGCCGGCGGCGACAACGTGTTCTGCGCGCTCACCACCAGCTCGCCCTCGCTGGACGCGCTGCGCCGCGAGGGCCCAGGCGCAGGGTTCCGCGCCTTGCAGGACCTCGCTCGCCTCCACGGGACCACGCTTTGGGCGGCCGCCCGCGCCGCAGGGCGGCGCGCGCGTCGCGCACGCGCCGCGTGGCCGCGCGACGACGCGTTCCTCGCAGCCAACGCCGCCTTGCCCTCCAGCGCCGATCATCCCTGGCTGCGCGAGGTCACCGCTGTCGATCGCGGCACGCTCGAGCACATCCAGTCGATCGCCGGCATCTATCACTTCCTGACCGATCCCACGCCCGGTGAGATCGCCGTGCTGCATCCGCTACTCGCGCAGCCCATCCTCGAGGTCTGCCTGCGCATCCCTTCGTGGCTGTGGATCCGCGGCGGCCGTGACCGCTCCGTCGCGCGCCAGGCGTTCCGCGGGCTGCTGCCCGACTCGATCCTCGCGCGCCGCACGAAGGGCAGCCTGGTGAGCATGTTCATGACCGGCTACATGGGGCAGCGCGCCGTGCTCGAAGGCCTGCTGCTCGAGGGCAAGCTGTCGCAGACCGGGCTGCTCGATGGCGAGGCGATCCGCGACTACCTTCGTCGCGAGGGCCAACCCGACGATGCGCGCTACATCCGGCTGATCGACCTTGCCTCGGCCGAAACCTGGCTGCGCTCGTTCGACGGTTAATCCCCGTCTCGCTTCGTTCGCATCGCCTCCCACCGGCGGTACTGCTCGGCCTTGGCCGGATCGGGATCGACGTAGCCCTGCAACCAGAAGCGGAACCAGTCGAGGTTGCGGCGGTAGGTCGCCAGCCGGTGGCGGGGCTGGAACTTGATGTGGTTCTCGTCCGGAAAGGCGTAGAGCTCGACCGGCGTCGAGGTCAGCGCCAGCCGCGCGTAGATCTCGGCCTGGGCGCGCGCCTCGTTCTCGGGCATCTGCATCAGCAGCGGCGCCTCGATCCTCTCGGTGTTCAGCGCCGGTGAGACGAGGCGCCAGCGCTCCGGAGCATCGTCCGGACTGGCGAGCCCGAAGAAGGCGTCGAGCACGCCGGTGAAATCGTGTCCCGGCAGCGCATTGCGCCA
>CAMPIA010000040.1 GCA_946886175.1 uncultured Altererythrobacter sp. | reverse complement strand
ACCCAGGTGCCCGACAGCGCCAACAGCCAGTTCTTCATCTGCTTCGACGACGCGCACTTCCTCGACAACCAGTACACCGTCTGGGGTCAGGTCGAGAGCGGCATGGAGCACGTCGACGCGCTGCCCAAGGGCGAGCCGCCGCGCGAACCGGGCAAGATCGTCAAAGCGACCGTGGGCTGACCTGATATGGCCCGTTCCTTGCGGGCCATCGGCCAGGCGCTATTCGGGGCGGGAGCGGCGCTGCTGCTCTCCGCCTGCGCCACCGACCTGACCCAGGCGCGCAGCCCGTGCGTCTATGAACCGGGCGGCTGGTGCGACTTCACCCGCGCGGCGGCCGACGAAAGCTGGCAATACGCCCAGCTCTCGAACAACGTCTATCGCGACGAGGATGAGCTGCCCCACCCGCCGGGCGGCTTCGAGGAGGCACTCGATACGCCGCCCGAGCATACCGGTGGTTACGCCTACATCGTCTACGACCGCTACGAACCGGGCGCGGGCGGCGAAGCGGAGCTCGCCGAGCGCGTGATCGCCTTTCGCGGCACCGAGATGGACAGCTTCGACGACTGGGTGTTCGGCAATATCGGCGCGCAATACAACGATCGCGGCTGGGATACCTATGCCCGTCAGCGCAAGATGCTCGACGAGCAGGGCCTCGACCACGTCCCGATCACCTTGACCGGGCACTCGCTCGGCGGGGCGATCGCGGCCTATGTCGCGCTGCGCGAAGCGCGCGCCCGGTCCTACGCCTTCAACCAGTCGCCGCGTTTCTCCGCACCCGAGGAGCCGACCCGCAACCGCCGCCTCGCGGTCTCCGAACGCGGCGAGGCGCTGCGCGGCCTGCCGACCGGCGGCGGCGTGTTCCTGCAGGATACGCTGGTCATCAACTGCCGCCCGCGCGGCGCGCCGTGGAAGGATCACTCGATCCGCAAGCTCGCCGAATGCCTGACCTGGATCGCCGCCTACGACGACCCCGCGGCGCTCGCCTCGGTGCGGGAAAACGCCCTGCCCAAGCCTGCGATCGAGTGCGGCCCGCCCGACAAGCGCCATCCGGGGGGCGACGCGCCCACCGGAATCTGCCGGCACAACCGCAAGATCGACGAGGACTGAGCGCCCGCGCCGACAGGCGTCAGAGCCCGGCCTTCACCAGCCAGTCGTGGAACAGGCGCACCGGGCGCTCTTCGAGCGCGGTCGGCTTGCACACGAACCAGTAGCTGTAGGGGCTTTCGACCTCGATATCGTAGAGATCGGTCAGCCGGCGGTCGCCCGCGCGGCGGAAGTGGTCGTCGTGCATGATCGCGATGCCGAGCCCCTGCGCGGCAGCCTCGAGGATCAGCTGGCCCGAATCGTAGTGGTCGATCGCCGCGGGTTCGAGGTCGTCGAGCCCGAGCGCGCGCTTCCACGCCTCGAAGCTGGCGGGCAGTTCGTTGTGGATCAGGAAAGTCTGTTTCGACAGCAGCGCGATGTCCGGCGCCGGGCCGAGCTTTTCGGCCAGTTCCTGGCGGCAGATCGCGTGAACCTTGTTATAGTCGAGCCGCACCGCATGGAGCGACCGGTCGGGCCCGCGCGAGAGGATGATCGCGGCGTCGAGGACGTCGCCGACGCGCGATTCGAGATGCGGGCCGGTGTCGATGTCGATGTGCAGCCGCGGGTGAAGTTCGCGCAGTTCGGCGAGGCGGGGGAAGAGCCGCTGGCTGCCGAACAGCGGCAATACCCCGAGATGCAGGCGCAGCAGCGAGAGGTTCTCCGACTGCCCTTCCACCGCGCGCGCGAGCGCTTCGAAATGCGGGCTCACCGCTTCGTAGAACTGGTGCCCCTCGTCGGTCAGCCGCATCGCCTGCCGCGCGCGGGTGAACAGCTTCTTGCCGACGAATTCCTCGAGATTGCCGATCCGGCGCGAGAGCGCCGAGGGACTGAGCCCGATCTCCTCCGCTGCGGCGCGCGCGGAGCCGAGGCGGACGGTGCGCATGAACGCTTCGAGCGCGCGCAGGGGCGGAAGGCGGCGGGTCGGCTTGGGCACTATTCGGTGTCGAGCGCTTCTTCGGGCGGATGGAGCCGCAGCCGGGTGACGTGGGTGGCATCGCCCGCGGTCACCTCGATCCGCCAGCCGCTGGGATGCGCGACGATCGTGCCGACCGGCGGCACCTGCTCGGCGAGCACGAACGCGAGCCCGCCCAGCGTGTCGACCGATTCGGCGACTTCGGCGAGCCGCGAATCGATCCGCTGGGCCACGTCGTCCAGTTCCGCACGCGCGTCGCAATCCCACATGCCTTCGCCGATCGGCACGATCCATTCGACCGGCGCCTCGTCGTGCTCGTCCTCGATATCGCCGACGATCTCCTCGACCAGATCCTCGATCGTGATGATCCCGTCGGTGCCCGAGAATTCGTCCACCACCACGGCGAGGTGCATGCGCTGCGAACGCATGTCGGCGAGCACGTCGAGCGCGCCGCGCGCCTGCGGGACGTAGAGCGGCTGGCGCATCAGCACGGTCCAGTCGGTCGGCGGCGGCTTGCGCTCGGCGAGGTAGGGGAACACGTCCTTGATGTGGATCATGCCGATCACGTCGTCGAGCGTGTCTCGATACACCGGCATGCGCGAATGGCCGTTTTCGGAGAAGCTCGCGACCAGATCTTCCCATCCGATCGTCGCCTCGACCGCGATGATCTCGCCCCGCGGCACGGCCATGTCGTCGGCGTCGTGCTCGCTGAAATGGAGGATGTTGCGCAGCATCTGCCGCTCGACCGGCGAAAGATCGCCGTCGGTCCCGGTCTCCTCGCCGCCGTTGGCCGATTCCTCGTCCTCGTGCTCGTCGATCGCCTCCTCGAGCTGCGTGCGAAGCGAGCGCTCGTCGTCGCCATCGAAGAACTTGCGAATGGCGAGCCAGACTCCGCGCCTACTGTCCGGGTCTCCGGCGGAATTTTCAGGATCGGGCATGGCCCTCAAACGTGCTCCCGGTTGGTGGAACCGCCATATGGGTCCGGCAGCCCCAGAATCGCAAGCGCCTTTCGCTCCAAAGCCTCCATCGCCTCGGCGTCGGCATCGGATTTCTCGTGATCGTGGCCGGCGAGGTGGAGCAGACCGTGAACCACCAGATGCGCGGTGTGATCTTCGGTCGAAACGCCCTTCTCCGCGGCTTCGCGCAGGCAGGTCTCCCACGCGAGCGCAACATCGCCGAGCATTTCGGGCCCGCCTTCGGGCGCCAGGCCGCGCAGCTCGTCGCGCAGCAGCATCGGGAACGAGAGCACGTTGGTCGGCTTGTCCTTGGTCCGCCATTCGCGGTTGAGCGTGCGCAGCTCCTCGTCGACGGTGAACAGCACGCTCGCGGTCAGCCGCCGGTTGGCGAGTTCGGGCGCGACCTGCTCGGCCGCCTCGGCGGCGCGATAGGCAAGATCGGCCCAGTCGTAGCTGCCCGGCCATCCGTCGATTTCGATGTCGAGGTCCATTGGATTCAGGTGTCCTTGCCTTCGTAGGCTTCGACGATGCGGCCCACGATCGGGTGGCGGACCACATCGGCGGCGGTGAAGCGGCTGACCGCGATGCCTTCGACGCCCTCCAGCCGCGAGACCGCGTCGGGCAATCCGCTCATCGCGTCGCCGCCGGGAATGTCGACCTGGCGCGGATCGCCGCACACGACCATGCGGCTGTTCTGGCCGAAGCGGGTGAGGAACATCTTCATCTGCTCGCGGGTGGTGTTCTGCGCTTCGTCGAGGATGACGAAGGCGTCGGCCAGCGTGCGCCCCCGCATGAAGGCGATCGGTGCGACCTCGATCACGCCCGAGGCGAGGTGCCGTTCGACCTGCTCGGGCGGCATGCAATCGTAGAGCGCATCGTAGAGCGGGCGCAGGTAAGGATCGACCTTCTCCTTCATATCGCCGGGCAGGAAGCCGATCTTCTCGCCCGCCTCGACCGCGGGGCGGCTGAGGATCAGCCGCTGGACGCTGCCGGTGATGAGCTGGCTGACCGCCTGCGCGACCGCGAGATAGGTCTTGCCGGTGCCCGCCGGACCGAGCGCGAAGATGATCTCGTCGCGCGCGAGCTGGCGCATGTAGGGGATCTGCCCGGCGCTGCGCGGCACGATCGTCTTGCGCCGGGTGCGGATCATGACCGGCGGGCCGTCGTCGCCTGCGATGATCCCTTCGAGCGTGGGTTCGTTCGACATCATGATCAGCGATTCGATCGCGCCCGAATCGAGCTCCTGCCCGCGCGAGAGCCGGTCGTACATCGTGTGGATCACGTCGCGCGCGCGGGCCACGCTATCCTCCGGCCCTTCGATCTGGACCTTTTCGCCGCGCGCCGAAATGAACACGCCCAGCCGGTTTTCGACCTGCACCAGGTTCGCGTCGAACTGGCCGAACAGCGGCACCAGCAGCGACTGATCCTCGAAAGCCAGTTCCGCCCGCGCGCGTCTGATCTCGCGCTGCGGGCTGGGCGGGGGCGAAATGGCCTGAACGGCGCGGGTCGGTCTGCGTCCCATGTAGTCTTTCTGGCTTGCGGCCTCTGGTGCTGCGAACGCGAATCTAGAATGCAACGCACGGGAGGCAAGCCTGGTGCCGCAACAACGCCGGGGATTGTTGCGGGGGTGGGACGAGGCGGCGGGAAGTCAGGCGAGCACAGACTGGCGCAATTTGCCCGCGAGCGAGTTCGGCCCCGCCTCCACCAGTTCGACCTCGACCAGATCGCCGATCGCCGTACCGGCCCCGAGATCTCCCGCGAACCATACCGATTGCAGCCAGGGAGACTTGCCGAGCCACTGGCCGGGCCGCTTGCCCTTGCGTTCGACCAGCACTTCGCAGGTGCGCCCCACCGAGCACTGGTTGAACGCGAGCTGGTCGCGATTGAGCGCGGCCTGGAGGCGCTGGAGGCGCTCGTCCATCACCTCGCGCGGGACTTGTCCTTCCATCGTCGCGGCCGGGGTGCCGGGGCGGGGCGAATACTTGAAGCTGAACGCCTGCGCGTAGCCGACCGAATCGACGAGGCGCAGTGTCTCCTCGAACTCGGCGTCGGTCTCGCCTGGAAAGCCGACGATGAAGTCCCCCGACAGCGCGAGACCGGGGCGCCCGGCACAGACGCGTTCGAGCAGGCGGAGATAGCTGTCGACGGTGTGACTGCGGTTCATCGCCTTGAGCACGCGGTCCGAGCCGCTCTGCACCGGAAGGTGAAGGTAGGGCATCAGTTTTTCGACTTCGGCGTGACACCGAATCAGCCCTTCCGAAAAATCATTGGGATGGCTCGTGGTGTACCGAATTCGCTTCAAATCCGCGATCTTGGCAAGCTCTCTTATCAGTCCGTCGAGGCCGCAATCGTCACCTTTCGCATCCGCGCCGCGCCATGCATTCACGTTCTGGCCGAGCAGCGTGATCTCGCGCGCTCCACCTTCGACCAGATGGTTGGCTTCGATCACGAGATCGGCGAACGGACGCGAAATTTCCGCGCCGCGCGTGTAAGGCACCACGCAGTAGGTGCAGAACTTGTCGCACCCCTCCTGCACCGTGAGGAAGGCTGTAGGAAACCGCTTTTTGTGCGCGCCGTTTCGCTGGGGCAGGGCGCCGAACTTGGCGATCGGCGGCATGTCGGTGTCGGTCGCGCGCTCGCCCCGCACGGCCTTGTCGAGCATTTCGGGCAGGCGGTGGTAGGCCTGCGGGCCGACCACCATCGAAACCGCCGGCGCGCGCGCCATGATCTCCTCGCCTTCGGCCTGCGCGACACAGCCCGCGACCGCGATCAGCGGCTCCTTGCCCGCCGCGCGGCCGGCCTTCGCCAGCCTTCCGATATCCGAATAGACCTTCTCGGCCGCCTTCTCGCGGATGTGGCAGGTGTTGAGCACCACCAGGTCCGCCTCCTCCCCGTCGGGCGCGGGCGCGATGCCCTTTTCGGCGAGCATCTCGGCCATGCGCTCGCCGTCGTAGACGTTCATCTGGCAGCCGAAGCTCTTGACCCGATAGGTCCTGGGAGGATTGCTCTGTCGCATGGGGCGCGGCGGTTACCGCAATTGCGCGACTTGCGAAAGGGTGTGCCTGCAACGCGCGTTTGGCGAGGGTGCGCTCAAAGCGCGCTCAAAGCGCGCGGGCGATCGCCGCCTGCGCCGCCTGCGCCACCGCCTTGCGGTCGGCGAGGTCGGCGTCTTCGAGCGGGGGAAGGAAGCGGATCGTCAGCCGGATCGGCCGGAGCCGCGCGAGGATGCGCTTGAAGTTGTCGAGCCCGTGCTCCTCGCCGACCCACGAAATCTCGGGCGCGTCGCGATAAGTCAGTGCGACCGGCTGGACCGCAAGACCCGCCGGCAGAGGGTCGAGCGCGCTCAGCAGCGAGGACTTGAACGTGGCCGTTCCCGTGCCGTCGCTGGTCGTGCCTTCGGGAAACAGCGTCAGACAGCCGGTCTCGGCCATCGCGGTGCGGATCTGTTCGACCTGCTCCGACACGCTGCCGCGGCGGCCGCGCGCAATGAACACCGTGTCGTTCATCTCGCACAGCCACTTGAGCAGCGGAAATGCGGTCAGCCCGTCGTGCGCGACGAAAGCGGTGCCGCTGGCATGCGAGAGCGCCGGAATATCGAGCCAGGATACGTGGTTGGCGAGCAGCAGCGCCCCTTTCACCCGCCGACCCTCGATCCGAACGTCGAGCCCGGCGATCGAGCCGACGCCGGCGAGGAACACGCGCGGCCACCAGCGGCCCGCGCCGACCGCGCGCCAGACCAGATGCAGCGGTGCGCACACGATCAGCAGGATCAGCATGAGCGTGAGCCGCACCGCGAGCAGCGCCCAGCCAAGCGGCCGAATGCGCGGCTCGGGCAAGGCCCGGGCGGGCGCCATCAGCCGTTCTTTTCGCCGCGGTCGAGCTTGACCCCGTAAAGCTCCATCCGGTGGTCGACCAGACGATAGCCGAGCCGTTCGGCGATAACCTTCTGCAGCGCCTCGAGCTCAGGATCGACGAATTCGACGACATTGCCGCTTTCAACGTCGATCAGGTGGTCGTGATGCGCCTCGGGCGCGGCTTCGTAACGTGCGCGGCCGTCACCGAAATCGTGCCGGTCGAGGATGCCTGCGTCCTCGAACAGGCGCACCGTGCGATAGACCGTGGCGATCGAGATTTTCGGATCGATCGCCGAGGCGCGGCGGTGCAACTGCTCGACGTCGGGGTGATCCTCGCTTTCCGACAGAACCCGCGCAATCACGCGCCGTTGTTCGGTAATGCGCAAACCGCGATCGGCGCACAATTGTTCGAGATCGATCCGCTGCGACAAGGCCAGCCCTCAGAAAATGGTAAAACGCCCCGCTGCCTTAGGGTCCAGACCCGAAACTGACAATGGCCGGATCGGCCGCTGCCGGTTTGGGGTCCGAACCCCGACGACGCGGGTGCGCTGTTCGCAAGCTATGCGCGAGCGGCGGCTCAGGCGCCTTTTTTGCGACGGCCGCGCTTCTGGCCCGGCTTGCGGCCGAGGCCGATCTTCTTCGCCAGATCGCGGCGCGTTTCGGCATAGTCGGGCGCGACCATCGGATAGTCGGAACTGAGGTTCCAACGCGCGCGATATTCGTCCACGCTCATGCCGTGTTCGGTGGTCAGGTGGCGCTTGAGCATCTTCATCTTCTTGCCGCAGTCGAGGCAAGTGATGTGATCCTTCTTGACCGAAGAGCGGATCGAAACCGCCGGATCGGGAGCAACCTCTTCCTGCACCCCACCGGTGCCGAGGCCGGCGAGCGCGCCGTAGACATTGGCGATAAGCGACGAAACTTCGTCGACGGCGACATTGTTGTTGCTCACGTGCGCGGCAACGATGTCGGACGTCAGTGTGATGAGCATTTCGGCCGTATCGTTTTCGATGTTTTCCATGTTTTCCTCGATGGCGTTTTCGCCGTTTTCGGTATTTCTGCAACCCCGCGGGTCTTTACCCACCGGATCGCGCATGGACCAATCCAAGAACTGTTTCAACAGTTATACGGCGCACTATTGGGTTTCACTGCAAAACTGGGCGCCGCACACTTACAATTGCCGGCCAAAGGTAATCGCGTCGAGAAATTGCCCCGACGGCAATCTGTAATAAGCCTTTCGTCGCCCGATCGGCTCGAAGCCCATCGAAGTGTAGAGCCCGAGCGCGGGGTTGTTGTCGCGCATTTCCAGAAACATGCGCTCGGCACCGCGCTCGCGCGCCGCCGCGAAGATGCGCTCGAGCAGAATGCGGCCCACGCCCCGGCCGCGCAATTCGGGGCGCACCGCGATCAGCAGGAGTTCTTCTTCGCCGGGCGCGTAGCGGGTCAGCGCGAAGCCCGCCGCGTCTATGCCGCCGGGGGGCGAACGGCCGGTTTCGTCGGCAAGTTGGTAGGAAGTATTGGGCATGGCCAGCGAATCGCCCACCTGACGGCGCGACCATGCCTCGGCCCAGGCCGGATCGAAGGCGGCGTCCATCACCTCCATGATCCGGTCGAGGTCGTCCTTCATCCGGGCAATCTCGCGTCGGGCGCGCGGCCGTAGATCGGGCGCACCCCGGACGTGACGAGCCGCGCGGGCACCGCGAGCGCGAAGCGCGCATCGGGATGAAGCGGCAGCGCCTGTCCGTGCCCGCGCAGCGCGACCAGCGCTTCGGCCTGGGTCCCGCAGACGAGCGCGGCGTCGAGTGCGGCTGCCGCGGCCTCGGGCGCGAGCGAGCGGATATCGCCTTCCGGTTTGCCGTCGGCGTCGAACTGCTGGACGAACCATTCTCCGTGCCCGCCGCCGTTGCACACCGCAATGCGTTCACCCGGCCGGTCGGCGCGCATCGTCGCGGCGAGCAGCGCGAGCGTGGGATAGCCGGCGACTTGCGCGCGCCAGGCGTAGCCGAGCGCGCGCGCGGTCGCGACGCCGATCCGCACGCCGGTGAAGCTGCCCGGGCCGAGCGAGACGAGAATGCGCTCCGCCCGTCCCCGATCGGGCAGCGCGGCGATCATGGGCACCAGCCGTTCGGCATGGCCGCGGCCGAGCACGCGGTGGTCGCTCGCGACCACTTCATCGCCTTCGAACAGCGCGACCGAACAGGCCTCGGTCGCGCATTCGATCGCCAGCG
>CAMPIA010000039.1 GCA_946886175.1 uncultured Altererythrobacter sp. | reverse complement strand
CGCCTCAGATCACATAGCTGAGCGCGATGCCGCTCGGGGCGATGGCGTAAGCGCAGTCGGGAATGTGATCGCCGTCGACCTGGACCGGGCTGACGCAGCGGTCGAACACGACCCGGCGCACAGTGCGGATTTCGGCGAGCCCGAGCCGGTCGAGCGGCAGCCGCAGCATCGCCGCGCCGGTGAGCGCGAGCGTGCCGAGCCGGGTCGAGCGGTGCAGCGTTATCAACTCGATCGAATCCGCCGACAGCGCCGCGCGCGGGCTCAGGCGGAACGGACCGCCGTAGAGCGCCCCGTGCGAGGCGATCGCGGCCTCCGCCTCGCAGGCGAACGGCGCGCCGTCGGCCAGTTCGCCGCGGATCGCCATCGCTTCGCGCGGCCAGCGGCGCAGCTGGCGCACGATCGCAACGACGTAGGCGTAGCGCCCCAACCGCTTCTTGAGGGCGCCGGAGACCTGCGCCACGGCATGGCTGTCGGGCCCGATGCTGAGGCAGGCGACCACCGGCATCTCGCCGAGCCGGTAGAGCGGCGCGCGCACCCAGCTCTCCGGCCCGCGCGCCCATGCGGCGAGCACCTGTTCGGCCAGCCGGTGGGGATCCCTCGCATAGCCGAGTTCGCGCGCGACGAGGTTGATCGTGCCCGACGGCGCGATGGCGAGCGGCACGTGCGCCGCGGCGTCGCCGAGCGCCTGCACCGTGTCGCGCAACGTGCCGTCGCCGCCGTGGACCAGCACCAGGTCCGCACTGCCCGAGAGCTGCGCGCCGCCGATCCGGCTGGGCGCCGGCGCGACCGCGACGCCGCGCGCCTCGAACGCCGCCACCAGCGCCGCGAGCCGGCGCTGGCGGAAGTTGCCCGCGACGGGATTGTAGACGAGGTCGATCTTCATCGTGCAGCGCCTTACCTTCCACAGATTGCCAATTGAACAAGCCCGGCTTGCTCCCGCCGCACTTGCACGCCATAGGCTGCGCGCGAGTCCCGAGCCAGCCACGCGAAAGGCGCGCAGCCCATGAAAGTCCGCATCCATGTCAGCCTCAAGCCCGGCGTGCTCGACCCGCAGGGCCGCGCGGTACATCACGCACTGGAAGGCCTCGGCTTCGCCGGCGTCGAGGATGTGCGCGTCGGCCGCCTGATCGAGCTCGACGTGGCCGACGACACCAGCGAGGCTCAGCTCGAGGACATGTGCCGCAAGCTGCTCGCCAACACGGTGATCGAGAACTTCCGCATCGAGAACATGGAGAGCGCGTGATGGCTTTCCGCGCCGCGGTCATCACTTTCCCCGGTTCAAACTGCGATCGCGACATGGCGGTGGCGCTGGAGAAAGTCTCGGGCGCGCCGGCGCTGCGCGTGTGGCACGGCGACGCCGAGTTGCCCGAACGGCTCGATTTCGTCGCGGTGCCGGGCGGCTTCTCCTACGGCGACTACCTGCGCTGCGGCGCGATCGCGAGCCGCAGCCCGATCATGCGCGCGGTCATCGAGGCGGCCGGGCGCGGCGTACCGGTGCTCGGAGTGTGCAACGGCTTCCAGGTGCTGACCGAAAGCGGCCTGCTGCCCGGCGCGCTGATGCGCAACGCGCAGCTCAACTTCACCTGCCGTACCGCGCCGCTGCGGGTCGAGAACAGCCAGTCGCTGTTCACCAACGCCTACGCCAAGGGGCAGGAGATCATGCTCCCGGTCGCGCATCACGACGGCAACTACTTCGCCGACGAGGAGACGCTCGACCGGATCGAGGGCGAAGGGCGCGTCGCATTTCGTTATCTCGACACCGTGAACGGATCGCGCCGGGATATCGCGGGGATACTCAATAGCGCGGGCAACGTGCTCGGCATGATGCCGCACCCCGAACGCGCGATCGAGGCGGATCATGGCGGCAGCGACGGCCGCGGACTGTTCGAAAGCGCGGTGAAGGGCCTCGTCGCCGCCTGACCTCAGGCGCTCAGCAACTGGTCCGAGCGGCGGAACAGCTGCTGGACGTCTTCCGCTGGCATCGGCCGGCCGAAGTGGAAGCCCTGGATCTTGGTGCAGCCAAGATTGCGCAGCATCTCGGCCTGTTCGGCGGTTTCGACCCCTTCGGCGGTGGTCGACATTTCCAGGCTCTGCGCCATCGCCACCACCGCGCGGACGATCGCGAGGCTTTCCGCCCCGCCCTGCGCCGCGCCCTGAACGAACGTGCGATCCACCTTGATGGTCGAGAACTCGAGCTTGCGCAGGTAGCCGAGCGACGAGTAGCCGGTGCCGAAATCGTCGAGCGCGATGGTGCAACCGAGCGCCATGACCTGTTCGAGCGAATTGCGCGCGATGTCCGCATCGCGCAGGAAGATGCTCTCGGTCACCTCGATCTCGAGCCGCCGGGCCTCCAGCCCGCTCGACGAGAGCGCCTGCACGACGGTGCTGGCGAACTGGGGCTCCAGCAACTGCTCGGGCGACACATTGACCGCGATGCGGACGTTGCGCGGCCAGCGGGTCGCCTCGCGGCAAGCCTGCTCGAGCACCCATGCGCCGATCGGAACGATCAGGCGGGTATCCTCGGCCAGCGGGATGAACTTGCCGGGGCTGACCGAGCCGTGCTCGGGGCTGTTCCAGCGCACCAGCGCCTCGAAGCTGACGATCGTTTCGTCGTGCGCGTCGACCACCGGCTGGAAATTCAACGTCAGCTCGCCGCGATCGAGCGCGCGGCGCAGCGCGAACTCGAGCTTGCGGCGCTCCTCCGCCGAGGCATGCAGCGCGGGCTCGTAGGTGAAATGACTGGCCCCGCCGTCGTCTTTCGCGCGGTAGAGCGCGAGGTCGGCGTTGCGCATCAGATCCTCTACCGTCTTGCCGTCGCGCGGCCCGAACGCCGACCCGACGCTGGCGCCGACGTAGAGCGTGTGGCGATCGATTTCGTAGGGTTGCGAAAGCCGTTCGATCACCCGCCGCGCGATCGCCTCGACCCCGCTCTTCTCCGAGGCATCGCGCACCACGATCGCGAATTCGTCGCCGCCAAGCCTTCCGCACAGGGTGTTTTCATCGACCACGTCCCTCAGCCGGCGCGAGACCTGCGCGAGCAGCTGGTCGCCGACCAGATGGCCGAGCGAATCGTTGACCGCCTTGAACCGGTCGAGATCGATCATCAGGAAGGCGCAGCGCGTGCGCCATTGCTTGGCGTAGCGCAGCGCGTCGCCCAGCGCCTCGGTCAGCATCAGGCGGTTGGGCAGGCCGGTGAGCGTATCGTAACGCGCCAGGTAGGCGATCTTCTCCGACGATTCGCGCTGTTGGGTCACGTCCGAGCCGACCCCGCGAAATCCCGCGAAAGCCCCGCCAGCGTCGAACAGCGGGGTGCCCGAAAGCTCCCACCAGCGGTCTTCGCGGCCGATCGAGACCTTCACCATGACGTTCGAGAAGCTTTCGCGGCGCTTCATCCGCTCGGCCAGATCGTGCAGGCTGGGCGGGAATTGCCCGCTCTCCCACGCATCGCCGGCGACGAGCTGGAGGAAGGATTGCCCCTCCAGCTCCTCGGGCCGCTTGCCGAGCGCGAACGAGAAGCGCGGCGAGGCGCCGCGAATGCGGCGCGAGGTGTCGATCTGCCACAGCCAGTCCGCGCCGTTCTCCTCGAATTCGCGCAGGAGCAGCGAGACGACTTCGGCCTTTTCGGCGGCGTTGCCTTCGGCGATCCGCGCCGAGAGATAGATGCGCGCGATCTCTATCGTGCCGTAGGCCACGACCCCGAAGAAGAACGCGGTCAGCCCGAGCATCTGCCAGGCGCCTTCGAGCGCCAGCATCACGACCGCAGCGGCACCCGCGACCGCGGCGAACACCAGGGTGCCGAGCGGCGCGCCCGAAACGACCATCGCCGAGCCGACGACCAGCGCGCCGACGGCGGCAAGGAGGACGAACTTCTCGACCGTGCCGATGAACGGACCGAATGCGATCAACGCGATCGCCCAGACGATCCCGATCATGCCGATCCGCATGGCGTGCGCACGCAATTCGCTATCGCCGACCTGGCGGTTATCGGCGTCGCGCAGGCTCGCATCGCGGCGGACGATGTAGAGCGCCGCGATCGCGACGAGCGCGCACCAGCCTACCAGAAGGGCCGTGGGAACCTGCCCCGAACACGCCCAGACCACCATCGCGGCAGCGAACACATGCGAGGCAAGGCGCGCGCGCCACGCCCCGGAAACCCGCGCGAGTTGCAGCCCGCGCAGGCGATTCCACTCCGCCTCTCCGCCGCCCCGAAGACCGAGAACGGACATCACCGAAAGGCGGGAAGGATCGACCCCCTGATCTACGCGCTTCTTATTCACGACGCGGCAGATAGCCGGCAAAGGTTAGGGGCCGGTAAAGCCGCGTAAAAATTCAGTTTGTTTTCGAAATCACTCCACCGTGACCGACTTCGCGAGGTTGCGGGGCTGGTCGACATCGGTCCCCTTGGCGACCGCGACGTGATAGGCGAGCAACTGCACCGGCACGGCATAGACCAGCGGTGCGATCAGCGGGTGGACCTTGGGCATCTGGATCGTGGCCAGGCAGCCCTCGCCCGCCTCGAGCAGACCTTCTGCATCCGAGATCAGCACGATCTTGCCGCCGCGCGCGCGGACCTCCTGCATGTTGGAGACGGTCTTCTCGAACAGCGGGCCCGACGGGGCGAGCACGATCACCGGCACCGCTTCGTCGATCAGTGCGATGGGGCCGTGCTTCATCTCGCCCGCGGCGTAGCCTTCGGCGTGGATGTAGCTGATTTCCTTTAGCTTCAGTGCGCCCTCGAGCGCCAGCGGGTAATCCGGACCGCGCCCGAGGTAGAGCACATCGCGGGCGGGCGCGATGAGGTGCGCCATGCCGGCGATATCCTCGTCGTGATCGAGCGCGGCGTTGAGCGCGGCGGGGGCTTCCAGAAGGTGGCGCACCACCTCCTGTTCCTCGGCGCGGTCCATCCGGCCCTTGGCCACCGCCAGATGCGCGGCCAGCGCGGCGAGCACCGCGAGCTGGCAGGTGAACGCCTTGGTGCTGGCGACGCCGATCTCGGGCCCGGCGTGGGTGGGCAGCAGCAGGTCCGCCTCGCGCGCCATCGAGCTGGTCGGCACGTTGACGACCACGCCGATCGTCTGCCCGGCCGCCTTGCAATGGCGCAGCGCCGCGAGCGTGTCTGCCGTCTCCCCGCTCTGCGAAATGAACAGCGCGAGCCCGCCCTCCTCGAGCACGGGATCGCGATATCGGAACTCGCTCGCGACATCGAGATCGACCGGCACCCGGGCGAAAGTCTCGAACCAGTATTTCGCGACCATCGCGGCGTAGAACGAGGTGCCGCAGGCGACGATCGTGATCCGGTTCACCGTCGAGAGATCGAAATCGACCTGCGGCAGCGCGACGGTGTTGTCCGATCGGCGAATGTAGGAGGCGAGCGTCTGCGCGACGACGGTCGGCTGCTCGAAGATCTCCTTCTGCATGAAGTGGCGATAATTGCCCTTCTCTACCGCCGCGGCCGAGGCGCCCGAGGTGGTGACTTCGCGTTCGACCGGATTGTTTTCGGCGTCGTGGACTTGCGCGCCCTCGCGGCGGATCACGACCCAGTCGCCTTCCTCGAGATAGGCGATCTTCTGCGTCAGCGGCGCGAGCGCGAGGGCGTCGGAACCGAGGTAGGTCTCGCCCTCGTTCTCTCCGGCGCCGTAACCGACGACCAGCGGCGAGCCGAGCCGCGCGCCGATCAGCATGTCGGGATGGTCGCGAAAGGCGATCGCCAGTGCGAAGGCGCCGCGCAGCCGCGGCAGCACCGCCTTGACCGCCTCTTCGGGCGAAGCGCCGTGCTCGATCTCCTCGGAGATCAGGTGCGCGACGACCTCGCTGTCGGTCTCGCTCTCCAGCTTGCGATCCTTGGCGACCAGTTCATCGCGCAGCGGCTTGAAATTCTCGATGATGCCGTTGTGAACCAGCGCGACGTGGTCGGTCGCGTGCGGGTGCGCGTTGTTCGCGGTCGGCGCGCCGTGCGTCGCCCAGCGGGTGTGTGCGATGCCGATCGTGCCCGGCGCGGGATGGCGTTCGAGCTCCGCGACCAGGTTGGCGAGCTTGCCTTCGGCGCGACGACGGACGAGCTTGCCGCCGTCGACGGTGCACACGCCGGCGCTGTCGTAACCGCGATATTCCATCCGCCGCAGCCCGTCGACCAGCCGGTCCGCGACCTCTTTCCTGCCGGCGATGCCGATGATTCCGCACATAGAGCTGTCAGTCCTTCAAAGCGTATAAGGTACGCGGATTCCCGGCATGTTTGGCGGAAAGTCCTTGGTGTTTCGAGTAACGAGCACGCGGCCGCGGACCAGAGCGGTGGCGAGGATGATCGCGTCAGGCGAACGAAGCCCACGCCGCTCGCGCCGTAGAGCGGCAGCCCTCTCGCCGATCTCAGAATCGATCTCGTCGATCGCAAACCCGGCCAAGAAGCGTTCCATGTCGCGCAACTCGGCGCTCGAGCCTTTCGACATGACCTCGATCCATGCCATTCGGCTCAACCACGCGCGGCCTGTCTGATTAACCGCCCGGCGCAGTTCGGCGCGCCCGTTCTCCACCCCCAACAGCGCGTCGATGACGATATTGGCATCGAATGCGAAGCCGCTCACGGTTTGCTGTCGCGCTTGGCGGCGAGCTGTTTGTAGATTTCGTGCTGCCGATCGTCCTCGGCGTCGAACAAGTCGGGAAATTCGGCGCGCACCGCCTCGTAATCGTCGTCCCACGGGCGTGTCCACGACGCACGTTCGCGCCGCTGCCATTCGACCGCGTCGCCGATATCGGTGCGATCCTTCCACAGCCCGAACCCATGATCGATCCAATCGGTCGAGGTCTCGCCGCGATAGGCGCTCACCGCCTCGCGCAAGACCGCGGCGCGCGACTTGCCCTGCTCTTCCGCCAAACGGTCGAGCCACTTGATGTCTTCTTCGGGCAGATCGGCGAGGATTCGCGTCATAGTGATATCGCGATATCATATCATGATATCATGTCAATCGGCCTCGAACACGTCCTGCGGCTTTGCGGGCTGCACGCGCCACCACAGCAGCAGCCCCGCACCGATGATGATCGCGGCCCCAAGTACGGTCACCGCATCGGGCACGTCGCCGAAAAACAGCCAGCCGAGCAATGTCGCGACCAGCATCTGGACATACGTCGTGGGCGCGATCGTGGCCGCGCCCGCGCGCATCGTCCCGAGATAGACGATCCAGTGCGCGGTGCTCGCGGTGACCGCGACGATGGCGCAGCGCACGACCACGCTCCAGTGCGGAGCGCCGATTTGCAGCGCCTCGATCCCGCCGACGTGGCCCGCGAAGGCCGCGATCGCGAGCACCGGCGCGGCGACACAGGCGATGAAGACCTGCATCGACAGCGCGCTGCCCTGCCCTGCGGAGGCTCGGTTGGCGATCATCATCAGGCTGAAGAAGCACGCCGAGCCCAGCGGCAACAGCGCGACCGCGCCGACTTCGGCGAGGTTCGGCCGCAGCACCAGCAGCACCCCGCCGAGCGCGACCGCCGAGGCAAGCCACACCACCGCACGCACCCGCTCCCCCAGCAGCGGCCCGGCGAGCAGCGCGGTGATGATCGGTGCGACGAAGGTCATCGCCATGGTTTCGGCCAGCGGCAACACGAAAATCGCCGAGAAGAAGCACAACGTCGCTCCGGCGAGACACACCCCGCGAGCGACCTGTAACCAGGGCTTCGTCGGGCGGAAGGCCGCCCGCCCCTCGCTCCGGAGCAGGAGCAGCGACAGGCCGGCCGCGCCCATCGCGAACCGCAGCGCCGCCACCGCAACGGGCGACCACATGCCCGCCATCGACTTGATCACCGCATCGCCGCACGAAAGCAGCGCGAAGCCGCAAATCGCAAGGAGCAGCCCGGTGCGTTCATCCTGCTTCATCGCACCGCCCCCGCCGCCGTTTCGTTTCCCGGCCGCTACAGCGGCTGGCGAGGCTTGGCCAGTGCCCGGCCCTGACGGATATCAGGGTTAAGCAAACCTTAGAATCCTCGCGCTAGCCCGGGCCCGCGAAGATTACACGGAAGGGGCGGGAAGTGTTCGAAAACCGCGGCGTGCGCGCAACGCAGCTGGATGCGGCGTTCGTCGAAACCTGTTCGCCCGGGGTGCGGCCCCGTGCGCAGTCGCGACCGTTCGACCTGCCTGCCTTCGTCCACGCCATCCCGCGCCCACCGTTCCGGCACGAGGACGCGGCTCTCGGTCGGTCTCTTCGTGGTGATTTTGCTGTCCTCGGTTCATCTCGCCTATCACTATGCGGTCGACGGCTATGTCTCGATCGCGCTGGTGTCGGGCATCTGGCTCGCCTGCCGCTGGATCGCGCGGACAATCGCGCCGGCAGAGCCGCGCACGCAGTCGGCGGCGCGTGGGGTATGAACTTCAGAGTTTTTCAACCTTTCCGACATATTTACCACTTTCGACCCGGTGCCCGGCCGCATGCTCGCGGGCTCCGAAAAACCAAACGTCAGGCAGGGGCCTTTAGATGAGCGCATTTGGACGGAAGAACGGGCCCGGCGGTATGTCGCCCGGCACGCGTCCCTCGTTCGGTGTGGCGCGCCCCATGAAGGGCGGGGACGCCGCCCAGCGCGCGCCCGAGCCCGGCGGAGACCAGTTTCCTCCGCTGCCCGGCGAAGATCCCGCTTCGCTCCCCGAACTCGGCCAGCCGAACCGGGCCGACGCGATGACGCGTCTGGCGGATCGCGCAAACGCGGTCCACCAGCAGGCCGAAGTCGGCGGGTTCGAAGCGAGTGTTCACAAGATCAAGGAGCAGGTGCTTCCCCGCTTGCTGGAGCGCGTCGATCCCGAAGCCGCGGCGACGCTGACCAAGGACGAGCTCAGCGAAGAATTCCGCCCGATCATCATGGAGGTGCTGGCCGAGCTCAAGGTCACGCTCAACCGGCGCGAGCAGTTCGCGCTGGAAAAAGTGCTGATCGACGAGTTGCTCGGCTTCGGTCCGCTCGAAGAGCTGCTCAACGATCCCGACATCTCCGACATCATGGTCAACGGCCCCGACCAGACTTATATCGAGCGCAAGGGCAAGCTCCAGGTCGCCAGCATCCGCTTCCGCGACGAGCAGCACCTGTTCCAGATCGCGCAGCGGATCGTCAACCAGGTCGGCCGCCGCGTCGATCAGACCACCCCGCTCGCCGACGCGCGCCTCAAGGACGGCAGCCGCGTCAACGTGA
>CAMPIA010000038.1 GCA_946886175.1 uncultured Altererythrobacter sp. | reverse complement strand
GCGCGCGTTCGTAGCCCTTCGCCGCGCGCACCTTGTCGAGCGCCGCGGGGCGCCCCTTGCGCCCGGCGGCCTGCCGCTCGCGCGCCTCGCGGTCGCGCTTCAATGCGCTCCACTCGCGCTCGACGCCCGCGAGTTCGGCGCGCGCCGAGGCGAGCGCGCTCGCCGCTTCGTCGCGCGTCGTCTGGAGCGTATCTTTTCGCGCCCGCTGGCTATCAAGGTCTTCGCGCAGCCTCGCTACCTCGCGGGCAGCTTCGTCGGCGGCGGATTTGGCGTCCGCCACGGCAGCATCCGGATCGCCGGCATCGGCGAGCGTGCGCCGCGCCTCGTCCTGCCGCCGCGCCTCGCCGTCGAGCCGTGCGAGCCGCGCCTCGGCCTGCTCGATCGCCCCGCCCGCCACGCGCCATTCGGCCTCGACGCCCGCGTGGTCGGCGGTCGCCTTGGCCAGCGCGAGTTCAGCCGCGCGCCCCGCGCGTTCGCTGTCCTCCAGCTTCGCGGCGAACGCCGGACGGCGCGCCTCGTCCTCGGCGAGCGTTTTCTCGTTCGCCGCCAGATCCTTCTCGAGCCGCGCCAGCGCCTCGGCGGCGTCGCGCGTCAAGCGATCGGCATCGGCGCGATCTTCCTCGAGCCGCGCGTGCTGGCGGTCGAGATCGGCGAGCCGTTGCTCGGCCGCCTCGAGCTGGCTGGTGAGCGCCGCCATCCGGTGGCCGTGGGCCGAGGAATCGTCGCGCCGGTCGGCCAGCTCGTCGCGCGCCTCGGCGAGCGTCCTGGCCGCCTGATGCTGCGCCTTCTGCGCCGCATCGGCCGCTTCCTTGGCCGAAGCCACGCGTTCCTCTGCCGCCTTCGCCTCTCCCCGCGCGGCTTCGGCGGCCGCGGCAGCATCGCGCCAGCGCGCGAACAGCAACCGCGCCTCGGCGACGCGGATCTGCTCGGAGAGCCGGGAGTAGCGCTCGGCCTGCCTGGCTTGGCGCCGGAGCGAGGCGATCTGCGAATCGAGCCCCGCCATCAGGTCTTCGAGCCGCGCGAGGTTGGCCTCGGTCTGGCGCAGCTTGCCTTCGGCGTCGCGGCGGCGGACGTGGAGCCCGGCAATGCCCGCCGCTTCCTCGAGCATCATGCGGCGTTCGGCGGGCTTGGCCGCGATCACCTGCGCGATCTTGCCCTGGCTGACGAGCGCCGGGCTGTGCGCGCCGGTCGCCGCGTCGGCGAAGGTCAGCGCGACATCCTTGGCGCGCACGTCGCGCCCGTTGACGCGGTAGGCGCTGCCCGCGCCGCGCTCGATCCGGCGCAGAACTTCCAGCTCCTCGCCGTCGCCCGTTTCGCCCTGGAGCACGACTTCGGCGAAATCGCGCGGGGGCCGGGTGGCGGTGCCGGCGAAGATCACGTCCTCCATCCCGCCCGAGCGCATGGATTTGGGCGAGTTCTCGCCCATGACCCAGCGGATCGCCTCGAGCAGGTTGGACTTGCCGCAGCCGTTGGGCCCGACCACTCCGGTCAGACCGGGCTCGATGCTCAGCACGGCGGGCTCGACGAAGCTCTTGAAACCGCTGAGCTTGAGCCGCCTGATCTGCATCGCGCTCGCCGTTGCCCCCTCTCGCGCGGCGCCTTACCTGGCGCCGGCTTTCTGGAGCAGGGGCTCCACCTCGGTCCAGCTGCTCTGGTCGAGCATACGTCCGTTGAGGAAGAAGGTCGGCGTGCGGGTGATCTGGTCTTCCTTCGCCTGGCTGTCGAGCTGCTGCGCGAGCGCCTCCATCGCGGCGAAATCGGCGAGGCAGGCGCGCGCCTGATCCTTGCTCAGCCCGCGCGAGGCGAAGAAGTCGAGGAACCCGGCGGCCTCGGCGAAGCCGACGAAGCGCTGATCCTCGGGCAGACCCATCGCCGCCTCGAGCGCGGGGGCGTTCGCCTGCATCGGATCGAGCACCGCGTTGAGATTGCCCCAGACCTGGTCGGCCAGCGGCACCGCGGCTTCCTTGCTGCCGCAGCTGATCAGCCGCGTCAGGATCAGATCGGGCGCGCCGTGGATCAGCGTGCTGCGAAACTCGAAGTTGACCCGCCCGGAATTGACGTAATCGCCAAGCAGCTCCTCGGACGCTTGCTGCGAGAACGCGGCGCACGCGGGACAGGTGAGCGAGCCGTATTCGACCAGCTCGATCGGCGCCTCCGGATTGCCGACGAGGAATCCGCCCTCGTCGGTCACCGCCACCACGTTGCGCCATTCGGTGCCCTCGGGTGCGGGGACTTCGGCGACCGGCTCCGAAGAGGTGGCCGCGCCTTCGGTCGATTCCGAACCGCAGGCGGCGAGGCCGAGCGCGAGCGGCGCGGCGAGCGTGGCGAGGGCGATCCGGCGAAACATGGTCATGGCGATACTGGTCCTTTGCGGGAATTGGCCGAGGCTAGACGAACGGGCGCGCCGGTAGAAGCGCGGGTGAGGGCTTTCCACAGCTTGTCGCCGCAGGGAACCCCCCGATCGCAACTAGAACCGCGCGTTGAGCTGCGGGGCGAGCATTTTCCAGTCGTGCGTGCCCGCCAGCGTCACGCCGTCGAGCACGAAGCTGGGGGTGCCGTGGATGTGGTATTTCTCGGTCGCGGTCTGGCTGCTCGCGGCGAGCGCGCGCGCATCGGTGTCGCTGGCGAGGCAGCGGTCGATCTCGGTCCGCTCGTAGCCGCGGCTCGCCATCAGCTTGTAGAATCCGAGATCGGATGCGATCGCGCGTCGGCGCGCGGACTGGCTCCCGCTCTGCCAGCGCGCGCGCTGTGCGCTGGTCGCCTCGACGTAGCGATCGAGCCACTCGTCCTGCGCGTTCATGAACAGCGTGTGGTTGCGCAGGAACTTCGACGGTTCGCCGCAGGCGACCAGCATGGTCGCCACGAGATCGGCCGAATTGCGCAGCATCGGCCGGATTTCGAGCTCGAGCTTGCCGGTGCCGATATAGGCGATCTGCAGCGGCGCCTCGCCTTCGGTGGTGAACTGTGCGCAGTGCGGGCAGGTATAGCTGACGAAGGCGATCAGCTCGACCTTCGCCTCGGGATTGCCGATGCGATGTGCGCCGTCGGCCTCGACCACGCTGGTGTTCCAGTTGCCGGCATTGCCGAGCGCGAAGACCGCCGCTGCGGCAAGCACGCCGGCCTTTGCGATACGCCCCAGTCTCATCGTTCCTGTTCCTCCTTGGATCCCAGGCTGCGGGCCAGCGATTCGAGCACCGTTCGCAGCTCCGGATCGCCGATATCGCGCAGGGATTCACCCAGTTCCATCGGGATCGGCTTGAGCGAAGGCGGCGCCTTGGCGCGCGCCATGTCGTCGCGTGGCTTAACCTCGCCTTGCCGCAGCTTGACGCGCGATACGGCCTTGTAGCCGAAGAAGCGGTTCACCCGCTCCATGATCTCGGGGATCACATGCTGGATCAGCGGCGCGTGCGCGGGCACGACCACGAGCTGGAGGATGCCCTCGACTTTCTCGCCGGGGGGAAAGCGGATCGCCTCGGGCATGCACACGCGGGCGTGCTGCTCGCCGACGATCTCGGGCCAGCGGGTGACCACGCTCGACTGGACGAAGCCGAAGCGGCGAAACGCGGTGCGGCCGATCTGCGGCATCAGGTCCGCGATCTGGCGCGCGGGCCCACCGCGCGGTCGCTCGTAGGCGCGGCCTGCGGCGCGCCTGGTTTTCGGCGGTGTGTCCCGTTCCATTGCGTCGATGCCCATGGCATAGGCGGCGCGTGACTGCCAGCGGCGAGACGATTGCAATGACCAGCGCGAGCGCACTGCTCGCCTGGTACGACCGGCACGCGCGCGACCTGCCGTGGCGCGCGCGGCCGGGTGAACCGGCGCCGGAGCCCTATCGCGTGTGGCTGTCCGAGGTCATGCTCCAGCAGACCACGGTCGCCGCGGTGAAGCCTTATTTCGCCGCGTTCACCGCGCGCTGGCCCAGCGTCGCGGCGCTCGCCGCCGCGCCGGAGGAGGACGTGATGGCGGCCTGGGCCGGGCTCGGCTACTATTCGCGCGCGCGCAATCTGGTGAAATGCGCGCACGCCGTGGCCGAACTGGGCGGCTTTCCCGAGACCGAGGCCGAACTGCGCAAGCTGCCGGGGCTGGGCGACTATACCGCCGCGGCGGTTGCCGCCATCGCGTTCGGGCGGCGCGCGGTGGTCGTCGACGCCAATGTCGAGCGCGTCGTTGCGCGGCTGTTCGCGGTGGCGGAGCCGCTGCCCGCCGCGCGCAAGGCGATCCGCGCGCATGCCGACGCAATCACTCCGGCGGAGCGCGCGGGCGACTTCGCGCAGGCGATGATGGACCTCGGCGCGACCGTCTGCACCGCGCGCGATCCGAAGTGCCTGCTGTGCCCGCTTGCAGACCGATGTGAGGCGCGTGGGGAGGGCGATCCGGCGCGTTATCCCTACAAGATTGCGAGGAAGGCCAAGCCACAGCGCACCGGCACCGCGTGGTGGATCGCGCGGGACGGCGGCGTCTGGCTCGTCCGCCGCCCCGGCCGTGGAATGCTCGGTGGAATGCGCGCGCTGCCCGACGATGGCTGGTCGGCGCGCGGTGACGGCGACTGCGAGCCGCCGATTTCCGGCGAGTGGCGCGAAGCGGGCACGGTGCGCCACGGCTTCACGCACTTCGATCTCGATCTGCGGGTGATGGCGCTGGAAGTTGCGAGCGCGCCGGAAGGCGAAGGCGAATGGTGGCCGCTCGCGGAACTGGAAGCCGCGGGCTTGCCGACCCTGTTCGCGAAAGCGGCCCGGCGGGCGCTCGCCTAGATAATCCCGCCGCCCAGCATCAGCCGCAACACGGCGATCGCGAAGACGATCAGGCAGAAATTGCGCCCACCGTTGCTCGACGACATCGCGCCGAGCGCGATCCCGACGGCCACCACCGGCAGCGCGAACCAGTTGCCCCAGCCGAGGAACGGGATGGTGGAAGGGATCACGATGACGAGGCCGACGATCCCGGCGAGGATGGAAAGCAGATTGAGCATGTGTCCTGTATGGATAATACAGCACCTCGACGCAAGAGGGGCAATTGACCGTTCAGCCTCGATGCCGCAAACCGCCGCCGACCGATTGCAAAAAAGGACCGTTCGATGGGATCGAGGACGTTCGACCAGGCGGCGCTGTCGCGCCGTGCGTTGCTGAGGGGTGGAGCGATCATGGGGGCGGGCGCGGCGCTGGCCGGCCTGCCGCTGGGCCGCGCGGCGTTCGCGCAGGCGAGCCAGTGGCCCTCGGTCGTCGCGCTCGCGGATCGCTATGTCGAGGCGCGCAAGGTCGCGAACATGGTTTCGGTGCTCGGCTGGCAGCAGCGCGCGCCCGAGGTGATCGCGCGCGGCACGCTCGCCATCGGCCAGGCCGCGCCCGCCGGGATCGACAGCCTCTATCGCATCTATTCGATGACCAAGCCGATCACCGGCATGGCGACGATGCTGCTGATCGAGGACGACAAGCTCGAGCTCGACCAGCCGCTCGCCGAAATCCTCCCCGCCTTCGCCGACATGCAGGTGCAGAAGACCTACGACGGCTCGATCACCGATCTCGAGCCTGCCGAGCGCCCGATCACAATCCGGCACCTGCTCACCCACACCGCCGGGCTCGGCTACTCGATCATCCAGAAGGGCCCGATCGCCGCCGCCTACGCTCAAGCGGGCGTCGTGCCGGGGCAGGTCACCAAGCTGCCCTTGGGCGAGATGTTCGGCCGCGGCGCCCCCGCGCCGAGCCTGGAAGCCTTCGCCGACAACCTCGCCGCGCTGCCGCTGGTGGCGCAGCCGGGAACCCGCTGGAGCTATTCGGTCGCGCTCGACCTGATGGGCCGGGTGATCGAGGTCGTCTCGGGCCAGCCGTTCGACGCGTTTCTCAAGCAGCGTCTGTTCGATCCGCTGGGGATGACGAGTACCTGGTTCCGCGTGCCCGAAAGCGAAGTCGGGCGGCTGACCACCAACTACGGGGTGATGAACGGAACCCTGCTGCCGCTCGATCCGGCGCGCGCCTCGGTCTATCTCGACGAGCCCGCGTTTCCCTTCGGCGGGGCGGGACTGGTCTCGAGCCCGCGCGACTACGATCGCTTCCTCCAGATGCTCGTCGGCTACGGCCAGCTGGGGGGCAAGCGGGTGATGAGCGAGGCGGCGGTGCGGCTCGGCACCTCCAACCTGCTGCCCGAGGGCGTCACCACCGAAGGCACTTTCGCCGCCGGATCGGGCTTCGGCGCGGGCGGCCGCGTCGGGCTGGGCGAGCAGGCGGGCAGCTACGGCTGGGGCGGAGCGGCGGGCACGGTCGCCTTCGTCGACATGAAGCGCGGCCTGCGCGCGGGGATGTACACCCAGTATATGCCGGTCGAAACCTACCCGCTCCATTCGGAGTTTCCCAAGGCCGTGGTCGCCGACCTGATGGCGATGGCGCAGGGTTGAGACGGGTGGCTTCGCGACCAGTGCTTGCATTCACAGGCTGCCTTCTCGACCGTGCGGACAACATCCGTGCCGATCCCGAGGCGCTCGCCGGGCAGATGACGTGGCGGGCGCGGCTGCTCGCGCTCGAGGGGATGATGCCCTCGGTCGACGACGGGGGGCGGCTCGCCTGGGGCACGCTGGCCGACGCGCCGGAGGATGCCGAACTGGTCTTCCTCGGGCTGCACGAAGGCCGCGGGTGCTTCGCCGCGGTGCCGCCGCAGGGCGACTCGCGCCCGCGCATGGCGAACCCGCAGTTGTGGACCATGATGGCCACGCTCGCGCCCGAAGACCTCGCGCTCTACGGCGGCGCGCGCAGCCTGGTCGACTGGCACGCGCGGCACCGCTTCTGCGCCGCGTGCGGGGGCCGGACCCGGCTCGCCAAAGGCGGCTGGCAGCGCGACTGCCCGGAGGACGAGGGCGGCTGCGGCGCGCAGCACTTCCCGCGCACCGATCCGGTCACGATCATGCTCGTCGAACACGATGGAAAGCTGATGCTCGGCCGCGGGCTGGGCTGGCCCGAGGGGCGCTTCTCCGCGCTTGCCGGCTTCGTCGAGCCGGGCGAGAGCATCGAGGAGGCGGTCGCGCGCGAGGTGCTCGAGGAATCGGGCGTGCGCGTGCGCGACGTGACTTACGTCGCCAGCCAGCCGTGGCCGTTCCCCAGCCAGCTCATGATCGGCTGCCATTCGCATGCCGACGATCCCGCGCTGAAAATCGACGAGACCGAAATGGCCGAGGTGCGCTGGTTCACCCGTGCCGAAGTCGAAGCCGCGATGGCGGGCCACCCCTCGGCGCCGTTCCTCAAGCCGATGGAGCAGGCCATCTCCACCCATCTCGTGCGCTGGTGGCTCGCGCAATGACGCGCCTCGCGATCGATATCTGGTCCGACGTCATGTGTCCGTGGTGCCTGGTCGGCTGGGGCAATCTGCGCCAGGCGCTCGACATCCTCGAAGGCGAGATCGAGGCCGAAGTGCGATGGCGCCCGTTCGAGCTCAATCCCGACATGCCGCCCGAAGGCGAGGAGCAGGCGGCGCATATCGCGCGCAAGTACGGCCGCAGCGAAGCAGACGGGCAGGCCATGCGCGAACGCATGCGCGAAATGGCGCGCGAAGCCGGCGTCTCGCTCGAGTGGGAGGGTGGGAGCGACGCCCCGCCCGCGATGATGTGGAACACTTATCCCGCGCATCGCCTGCTCGCATGGGCGCTGGAAGCCGCCGGAGCCGAGCGCCAGACCACGCTCAAGCTCGCGCTGTTCCGCGCGCATTTCAACCAGCGGCGCCGCATCGGCGAGCGCGAGGTGCTGCTCGATATCGCGGAGGAAACGGGCTTCGACCGCCCCGCCGCCGCGAAGGCGCTCGATGACGAAAAGCTCGCCCAACGCGTTCGCGCCGAGGAGCGACAGGCGATGGACATGAACGTGACTGGCGTCCCGGCGATGGTGGTGGCGGACAAGTTCCTGATCCCGGGCGCGCAACCGGCCGAGACTTATGTCAACGCGCTGCGGCGGGTAGCCGCGAAAGTGGCGGATTAGACGGCCAGGTTAGCCGCGATACCCTCTCTCCCCTTCAGGGGAGAGGTCTATCGGGCATCCCAACAGCCAACAGCCGCCTAAACCAGCCCCAGCCGGTTCAGCTTCCCCATCAGTTTCCCCGGCAGCACGTCGCCGATATCCTCGCCTTCGGCCAAGTCGGCGGGCTTGTCCTTGTCCTTGAGGTAACGCCAGCCCTGGTGCGCGCGTTTGGGGCGGGGGTGGACGCCGATCAGCACCGGCTCGAGATTGATCCACCAGCGCCCGTCGGGGGTCTGCTCGAAGCCGAGGATGGGGCTGCGGCCGACCAGCGCGTGCTGGTGGATCCAGTAGAGCGAGCCGCCTTCCATCTCGGCGAAGCGGGTCGGGCGGTACTTGGTGGTCAGCCGCGCGCGTTCGGCGTGGCTTTCGATCCAGGCGCGCAATGTGTCCACGCTTTCGCTGCGAAACGCGATCTTGGTCATGTGGAGCGGCATGGGCTGTCAGATAGCGATCGACGCGCGCATTGCGAACGCGCTTTTCACTTTCCTACAGGCCATCGGAGCGCGCACGGTTCGCCGATGCCCGCCGTTTCGTCCGCTTTTCCCCTGCGTCGAACCCTCGGCAAGACCCGTTCGCCCAAGCCGGATTTTTTCATCTCAGGACTGTGTAACATGTGGTCCATGTCTCCGGCTTCAGCCGGTGACGCCGCTCCATACGGCCAGGCCGAGGAAGGCGAAGAAGCCCATCGAATCGGTGATCATCGTCACGAACACGCTGCTCGCCACCGCCGGGTCTTGCTTCAGCCGTTCGAAGATCACCGGCACCAGCACCCCCGCGAGCCCGGCGATCGCAACGTTGATCACCATCGCCGCTGCGATCACCGCGCCGAGCATCGGGGTGAAGAGCAGCGCGGTCGCGATCCCGATCAGCACCGCCACCGTGGCCCCGTTGAGCAGCGCGACGCGCATCTCGCGCCACAGGATGCGGCCGGTGTTGGCCTGGGTGAGCTGGTTCATCGCGATCGCGCGCACCGACACCGCCATCGTCTGCGTGCCCGCATTGCCGCCGATGGAGGCGACGATCGGCATCAGCACCGCCAGCGCCACGAGTTGCTCGATCGCCGCCCCGAACATTGCGATGATGAAGCTGGCGACCAGCGCGGTGCCGAGGTTGGCAATCAGCCAGCGCACGCGCGCGACGTAGGCTTCGCGGATCGGCTCGTTGATGTCGCCGTCGCCCGCGCCCGAGAGCAGCAGCACGTCCTCGCC
>CAMPIA010000037.1 GCA_946886175.1 uncultured Altererythrobacter sp. | reverse complement strand
TCAGCGCGGTGCGGCTGGTCAGATCCCACTCGCGCCACGGGGCGATGACCTTGATGTCCGGATCGAGCGCATAGGCCGAGAGTTCGAAACGGACCTGGTCATTGCCCTTGCCCGTGGCGCCGTGGGCGATCGCGTCGGCGCCGGTCTCGTGCGCGATCTCGACCAGCCGCTTGGAAATGAGCGGCCGCGCGATCGAGGTGCCGAGCAGGTAGTCGCCCTCGTAACGCGCGTTGGCGCGCATCATCGGGAACACGAAATCGCGCACGAATTCCTCACGCAAGTCCTCGATGAAGATGTGCTTGTCGGGGATGCCCATCGCCCGCGCCTTGGCCCGCGCCGGCTCGATCTCCTCGCCCTGGCCGAGATCGGCGGTGAAGGTCACGACTTCGAGCCCGCGCTCGATCTCGAGCCACTTGGCGATCACGCTGGTATCGAGGCCGCCCGAATAGGCGAGGACGACACGTTTGATATCGGACATTTCGCTTGGCACTCCGTCAGTCGGCGGCGCGGGTATCAGCGGCGGGGCAGGGGAGCAACGGGGAAGGGCCTTGCCCCGCCGGAAGTTCCCCTATCGCCTACTCCGCCGCCTCCCGCACCTCCGGGTCGAAGCGCCACCCCGGCACCTCTCCGCGTTCCCTCAGCCGCGCGCTTTCCTCGAACATATAATCGCGCGTCATCGGGATGGCGGTGCGATCCTTCACGTATTGCAGCTGCCAGTTGACCATGTTGCCGTGGCGGAAGCTCTGTTCGGCGCCGGCGAGGTAGAACAGCCACATGCGGTAGAAGGTCTCGTCGTACATTTCGACGATCTCGCGCCGGTGCATCACCGTGCGCGCGTACCATTCCTCGAGCGTGTGCGAGTAGTGGAAGCGCATCGCCTCCACGTCCATCACCTGCCAGCCGGCCTTTTCGCTCTCCGTCACGAGCTCCGATAGCGCGGGGATGTAGCCGCCGGGGAAGATGTACTTGCGGGTCCAGGCGTCGGTATAGCCGGGCGGGCCGGCGCGGCCGCAGCAGTGGCTGAACATCACCCCGTCGGGCTTGAGCAGCTTGTGCGTGTGCTGGAAGAATTGCGGATAGTGGATCGTGCCGACGTGCTCGAGCAAGCCGACGCTGGTGATCCGGTCGAACTGTCCCTCGACATCGCGGTAATCCATCAGCGCGAACTTGACCTTGTCGGCCACGCCCTCGGCTGCGGCGCGTTCCTGGCAGAAGGCGATCTGATCGGGCGCGAGCGCCACGCCGAGCACCTCCACGCCGTACATCTCGTGGAGATAGAGCGCGAGGCCGCCCCAGCCGCAGCCGATGTCGAGCACGCGCATTCCCTCGCACTCGCCCTCGCGCAGATGGAGCTTGGAGGCGATATGCGCCTTCTTGTCCATCTGCGCCTGCTCGAGGCTGTGCGTCGGATCGCGGTAGTACGCCATGGTATACTGACGATCCTCGTCGAGGAACCGCTCGTAGAGCTGGCGGGTGAGGTTGTAGGTGTGCTCGGCGTTTCGGCGCGCCTTGCTCTTGCGGTTGATCCCGTCGAGCCGGGCGATCGCGCGCTGCGCGAACTTGCGGAGCGGGCCGCGGGCGCCGAGCGAATCGTCGCCCAGGGCGCTCGCGTTCATGCTCACGAACAGGATCATGTCGCGGATATCGTGCGGCGGCTCGACCACCAGCCAGCCCCACATGAACGCCTCGCCCGCGCCGAGCTGCGGATAGCGGGCGATGTGGTTCGCCGCTTTGGGATGGGTGAGCGTGATGCGGATCGGGCCGCGCGCGGCTGGCTCCGGGCCGGGCCCGTATTCGTAGACCTTCCCGTCATGGTCGGCGATCGCGAGCCGGCCGCGCTTGATGACTTTTCGCAGGAACTTGTCGAGCAGCCACATGGCGGCGATCTCCTCCCTTTTTCTCCAGCGCGATCTCACCGCAGCGCTTGCCCGCTGTCAACGCCGCGCTAGGATACTGTGCATGGCGGAAGAGCCAGACCCCGCTGCTTGTGCGGCCGGGCAAGCATACGCACGGCAAGGCGTGCTTTCTAAGTCAACTAGCTGGCGGACATCGAGCTGGCCTCGCTCGAGGAGATGGCTGCGCTCGGCTGGAAACGGTCGTTCGAGCGCAATCCGCAATAGCGCTGGTTTCAGCGAAACCGTGCGTCCCGCGCGCCGTGAAGGACGCCGATGATGTAACCCGTTCGCCCTTGATCTGATAGCGGATCAAATGCCGCCGAGGCAGCGAGAAGGCGTGACGATTACACCCCCGCATACCACTGGTAACCGCGGTCTTCCCAGTAGCCGCCTTCGCCGCCGCCGATGCCGTCGAGGCTGGCGACCGCCTCGATCGCGGTCAGGTATTTGGCGTGCTTGTAGCCAAGCTGGCGCTCGATCCGCATGCGCAGGGGTGCGCCGTTCTTCTCGGGGATCGGTTCGCCGTTGAGCGCGTGGGCGACGATCGTCTGCGGGTGGTAGGCATCGATCAGGTCGATGCTCTCGTAGTAGGGATCGCCGTAGAGCCGGTCGGCGCAGCGGAAGACGATGTATTTCGCCTGCGGCAGCAGCTCCGCGCCTTCGAGGAGCACGCCGAGCGGCGGGCCGGTCCATTCGCCGATCGCGCTCCAGCCCTCCACGCAGTCGTGCCGAGTGACTTGTGTGCGCTGGGGGAGGCGGCGGATGTTGTCCATGCTCAGCGACAGCGGGTAACGCACCAGCCCGCGCACCTCGAGCCGCCAGTCGGAGAAACCTTGAGCGAGCGCGGCGCGGTAGGCGTCGCTGTCGACGGTGCGCGAGCCGTTGCCGCGGAAGCTGGGCGAGATTTCCGAACGGTCGTATTCCTTCGCCAGCGCGGTGCGCGCGGCGAACAGGCGCTGCGCCTTGCGATGCCAGTCCTCGGCTGCGGAGAGCAGCGCGGCGCCAGGCTCGCTCTCGGCCACTTTCGAGCAACCGGCTGCGAAGGCGGCGCCCATCCCGACGAGGAGATTGCGCCGCCTCATTCGCGCGGCCCTCCGGTGATCATGTCGCGCATCTGTCTTACCGGGCGAGAAAGAACCACCAGCACGACATGGACGACGAAAAAGCCGAACAGCGCCCAGGCCGCGAGGAAGTGGATCGAGCGCACGCTCTGCCGGCCCCCCATCGCCTCGATCATCCACGACAGGTGCGGCTCCCACCCGGGGCTGATGCCCATGCCGGTGAACACCATCAGGGGCAGCAGCACGCCAAGGACGACGCCGTAGGACACCTTCTGGAAGAAATTGTACTTGCTCCCCACGCGATGGAAATCGAGCTGCAGGTGCGCGGCGGCGTCGGCGCGGATGGCGGACCAGCGCCATTCCGTGCGGCGGGTCGCGACATCGCGCTTGAAATGGCGGTTCGCCAGCATCGCGATCCACATGAACAGCAGCCCGATCGCGAAAGGCCAGGCCATCAGGATATGCCAGTCGCGCGCCGCTGCGAGGCTGTAGTAGCCGGGGATTGTCGCCCAGCCGGGGAACCGCGGCACGCTGAGCCAGGCCGTCGCGGGATCGAAGCCCCAATCGCCCCAGTAGAGGTGCGGGTGAGCGTTCGAAATGTTGAGCCCGCTCATGAACAGAATCACCACGCACAGCAGGTTGAGCCAGTGCCACAACCGGGTCGAGAGCGCGTGACGCTTCACGGACGGGCGCCTTCGCGCGCGAGATAGATCACGTCGCGCGGCTGGGCCAGCAGATGCTGGCCGCTGTCGAGATAGAGCGTCTCGCCGCTCGCGAGCCAGCCCTCGGCGAGCCACAGGCAGGCGTCGGCGAGTTCGCCGGGCATGGTCTTGCGCTGGAGCAGGTTGAGGCGATGCGAAACCTCGGTCTCGGCCTCGCTCTGATCATGGCTTGGCAGGATGGCGCCGGGGGCGAGCGCATAGACGCGGTCTGCGGGCTGCGCGGCGCCCCCCGCTTCTCGCATTCGGGCCAGCATCGGCACAATCGCGGCGACGGCGTGCTTGCTCATCGTGTAGCTGAAGAAATCGGGATTGGGATTGGCGAGCTTCTGGTCGGTCACCTGAATCACGCGCCGCCCGCCGGCCGCGCGCGCCCGGGCGAGAAACGCCTGCGCCAGGCGCGCGGGGGTCGCCGCGTTGACCTGCGTCGCGCGATCGTAAGTCCGCGGGTCGAGCGCGGTCACCGGGTCGGGGTGGAAGATCGAGGCCGAGTTCACCAGCACCCGCCAGTCGGGCAGCCGACCGGCGAACGCCGCGACCATCGCCACCGCCGCGTCGCCATCGGCGAGGTCGCAATGCACGGTTTCGGCCGAGGGAAGCGCGGCGGCGAGCGCCTCGGCCTCGCGCGCCGAGCTGCCGTAGTGGATCACCACATGCCAGCCCGCCGCGCCGAAACGCCGCGCGATCGCCGCGCCGATCCGCTTGGCCCCGCCGGTGACGAGAACCGCGGGGAGGGGAGGCGCGCCTTCGCTCATCCCAAACACTCAAGCACAAGTGCCCGCATGCGCAAAGAAAAAGGCGCGCCGTCCGGGTGGACGGCGCGCCTTCGATTGCGGGACCGGCTGGCGTTAATCGGCTCGGCGTAGCGTCAGCGGCACTTCATGCTGCCCCGGTCGATCTCGCGGCCGACGATCGCGCCGACCGCGCCGCCGAGGATCGCCCCCAGCGTGCGGTCGCCGCCACTGCCGGCGATCTCGTGTCCGGCAAGGGCACCCACGCCGGCGCCGATGACGAGGCCCGTGGTCCCATTGTCGCGCTCGCAGTAATAACGGCCGTCGTCACCGCGCCACATGCGCGAGTCCCGCCGGATCGGGCGTGGATCGCGATAGCGGCCGTGCCGATCGTAGCGGTCGCGGTCGCGCCAGCGGCGGTCGCGGTCGTACGAGGCCGAGACATCGACGAATTGCGCGATGGAGTTCGGCGAGTAGCTCGGCGACGGGGCGGGCAACTCGGCTGCCGCAGCAGGCGCCGCGGTGGCGGCAAGGCCGAGGGCGGCGGCGGCGATAAGAGGTGTCTTCAACATGGTTCTAACTCCTTACGGATCGAAATCTCAGGGGTTGGTTTGGCCAGAGCGGTTCGTCAGCGGCACTTGAGGCTGCCGCGGTCGATTTCGCGGCCGACGATTGCGCCGACCGCGCCGCCGAGGATCGCTCCGAGCGTTCGGTCGCCGCTGCCGGCGATCTCGTGCCCGGCAAGGGCACCGACGCCGGCGCCGATCACGAGGCCGGTGGTGCCGTTGTCGCGCTCGCAATAATAGCGGCCGTCGTCGCCGCGCCACATGCGCGAATCGTAATCGATCCGGCGTGGTTCGCGATAACGGCCATAGCTGTCGTAGCTACGCGCATCCTTGTAGCGCTTCCCGTGCGCGGGCGCCCAAGGCGGTGGATCGGCGAGCGCCGGGGTTGCGGTGACCGCCATCGAGGCGGCGGCAATTGCGAACAGTGTTTTTTTCATCGTTTCAACTCCCCTGCTGGGATGGACTTTGCGCATGGACTACGCTGTAATTTGTTCATCGATCCACAACCCCAGATGAACAAATGTGATAGCGCGGCCGGATGCGACCAGTCGTTCCCGGACAAAGGCGAACCGTCGGGATCGGGGATCAAAGCTGCGCGATGAGGACCCTCGCGTCCGCGATCGCCTGTTCGCGCACGGCCGGGCCGAAACCGGTCTTTTCGGCACGGATGAACACGGGATCGCCGATCCCGATGAAGCCGAGAAAGTCGCGCAGCAGCGTCTCCTGGTGTTCGGCCGCGCCGCCCATTTCGTATGCGCCGCCGCGTGAGGATGCGACGATGACGCGTCGCCCGCCCGCGAGGCCCTGCGGCGCGCCGTCCTGGTAGGTGAAGGTCGCGCCGGGAACGCCGAGGCGGTCGAGCCAGGCCTTGAGCTGGCTGGGAATGGTGAAATTGTACATCGGCGCGCCGATCACCACCACGTCGGAGGCGAGAAATTCGTCGAGCACGGCGCGCTCGGCGGGAAAGGCTGCGGCCATCGCTTCATCGTGGTTCTCGCGTGGAAGGCGGATCGCGCCGGTGGTCACCGGATCGATATGCGGCAGGGGATCGGCCACGAGGTCGCGCTCGATCAACTTCGCCTCGGGATGCTTCGCGGCGAGGTGGTCGACGATGGCCTGCGTCAGCACGCGGCTGACCGAGTTGGCGCCGGTGGTGGCGCTGTCGATGCGGAGGATTTGCATAGTCTTGGATTCCCTGGTTACGGATGATAACTAGGGGCCATATGGAAACTACCCCTGCATCCGCGCAAGAAGGCACATTTTCGTCCGCTGGGCACACCGATGTGCCCGATGATGGCGATATCTACGAACACAACCCGGTCCACTGCCGGGCGGTGAACGACATTCTCGCGCGCATCGGCGACAAGTGGACCATGCAGGTGGTGATGAGCCTGTCTGACGGCCCGGTGCGCTTCAACGCGCTGCGTCGCGCGATCGATGGGATCTCCCAGCGGATGCTCACCCGCACCTTGCGCGGGCTCGAGCGCGATGGGCTGGTGGAACGCGCGGTGACGCCCAGCGTGCCGCCGCGAGTCGATTATTCGCTGACCCCGTTGGGCCTCGCGCTGCGCGATCCGGTCCGGGTTCTCGGGGTCTGGGCAATGGCGAACAAGGACGAGGTCGACGCCGCGCGCGCGCGGTTCGATGCGGCCGAAGGCTAGCGTACGATCGTTGCCCGGTCGCTCATGCGGCCGGCGCGGCTTCGGCGGCCTCGCGATCGCGCTGCGCCCGGCTCTTCTTCTGTGCTGCGGTTCTGAGCTGGCCGCAGGCGGCGTCGATATCGCGCCCGCGCGGGGTGCGCACCGGGGCGCTGATTCCGTGTTCGAAAACGATCTCGGAAAAGCGCCTCACGCGCTCGGGCATCGAGCATTCGTAAGGCGCGCCGGGCCAGGGATTGAACGGGA
Organism: uncultured Altererythrobacter sp.; assembly: GCA_946886175.1. The sequence goes on along the minus strand of CAMPIA010000037.1, from coordinate 2,477 downwards.
TCAGGTTGACCTTGGCCGGCAGCCTGAACTGCTTGAGCAGGCGCACGAGCTCGCGCGCGTCGTCGTCGCTGTCGTTCTTGTCCTTCAGCATCACGTACTCGAACGTGATGCGGCGCGCGTTCGAGGCGCCGGGGTAGGCGGCGCAGGCGGCGAGCAGTTCCTCGATCCCGTATTTGCGGTTGAGCGGGACGATCTCGTCGCGCACGTCCTTGTTCGTGGCATGGAGCGAGACCGCGAGGTTGACTCCGATCTCCTCTCCGCAACGCGCCATCATCGGCACCACGCCGCTGGTCGACAGCGTGATCCGCCGCTTCGATAGCGCGAGCCCTTCGCCGTCCATCACCAGACGGAGCGCATCGCGCACGTTGTCGAAATTATACAGCGGTTCGCCCATGCCCATCATCACGATATTGGTCAGCAGGCGGCCGTCGGAGCGGTATTCGGTTTCCGATTCCTCGTCGGCGACATCCATCCGGCCTCTGGGCCATTCGCCCAGCGCGTCGCGCGCCAGCATGACCTGGCCGACGATCTCGCCCGGCGTCAGGTTGCGCACCAGCTTCATCGTGCCGGTGTGGCAGAAGGTGCAGTTGAGCGTGCAGCCGACCTGGCTCGAGACGCACAGCGTGCCGCGATCGGCGTCGGGGATGAAGACCATCTCGAACTCATGGCCGTCGGGCGTGCGCAGCAGCCACTTGCGGGTGCCGTCGCTCGAATGCTGCGCCTCGACCACTTCGGGGCGGCCGATCACGAAGCGCTCTTCCAGCCACGGGCGCATGGTCTTGGCGATGTCGGTCATCGCTTCGAACCCGGTTGCGCCGCGATGGTAAAGCCAGTGGAACACTTGCTTCGCGCGCAGCTTCGCCTGCTTGGCGTCGAGACCGGCTTCGGCGAACAGCTCGGCGATCCGCGCCTTGGGCAAGCCGATCAGGTCCACACGCCCGTCGGCGCGCGGCGTGATGTCGCGCGCGACGGGGACCGGATCGATCTGTCCGGGAATGGGCATCAGCGAGGTGTGGGCCATGGCGAGGCGCATATAGGGCGCGGCGCGCCCCAAGGCAAAGCCTGTCGGCAGCGTTCGGGACGACCGGTGAAAATGAGCGGCGGACGCGTGCGAATTATCGAACAAGATGCCGTTCCCGGCGTTCGTCGATGAAAATCGGCGGTTCGTCGCCCAAGATGTGGCTGAAACGCAACACAAAAATCGTTGTCTCCCGTTAATGAAACCGGATCGCCGATCGCACCGTTTGGGTGGTCCGAGCGGACGGCCGAAGAGCTGTCCGCCGGACAACGATGGAGTACTTATGAAAAAGACGATCGCATTCATCGCCACCGGGTCGCTCGTGGCTTTGGCCACGCCTGCGATGGCGCAATCGACCGAAGATTCGCCGTTCAACGGGCCGCGCATCGGCGTGATCGGCGGCTACGACCAGACCGGCGCCGGGAGCAGCATCGACGACGAGAACAACGACGAAAACGACCAGTCGATCGAAGGCTTCGGCTACGGCGTCGAGGCCGGCTACGATATCGACACCGGCGGCGCCGTGATCGGCGTCGAAGCCGAATATATGGAATCGACCGCCGACACCGAGTTCGACGCGGGCGATTTCGAAAGTTTCGGCCTTGGCGCGGTTGACGCCAATCGCGACATTTACGTCGGCCTGCGCGCCGGCGCGAAGGTCACGCCGAACACGCTGATCTACGCCAAGGGTGGTTACACCAACGCCAAGTTCGACCTTACGTCGACCGACGGCGAGAACGAGTTCAGCCAGGACATCGATACCGATGGCTATCGTCTGGGCGCCGGCGTCGAATACGCGATGGGCTCGGGCATGTATGTCAAGGGCGAGTATCGCTATTCGAACTATTCGGAAGCCGAAGTCGATCAGCCGGCAGACGCGCCCGACGCCGATCAGTTCGATGTCGATCTCGACCGGCACCAGGTCATGGCGGCGGTCGGCTGGCGCTTCTAAGCTCCGGCGGTCACGTCACCAAAATGCCTGAACGGAAGGGCGGGGCTTCGGCCTCGCCCTTTTCGTTTCGGCGGCAGTTTTGATCAGCGGCCCAGGCGTGCGCAGCCGACGGTCGCGGCGTCGATCGCGGTCGCGGCCCCGGTCAGGTCGTAGCGGTCGGTAAAGCGCCGGCCGCGCGTGTCGCGCGAACTTACCGTCATGCGCGCGGCCGAACGCATCGCGGCGATCACCGCAGCGTCGGCCGCCTTGTCGCGCGTCCACGCGTCGCCGCCTCCGCCGGTGAGGGTGAAGCGGCGGTCTCCGACCACCAGGCGAATCTCGGCACCCTTGGCGAGCTTGCGCGAAAGCCGCAGGTGGAGCTGGTTGCGCACCTGTCGCCGCGGCCAGGTGCCCACGCTGGCGAAGGCGCGATAATCGCCCGATCGCGAGGTCGGCAGCGGCCGGGCGATGGCGTAGCAGCGCGGCACGCTCGGATCGCGGAACGCGCCCCAGCTCGAGAATATACCC
>CAMPIA010000036.1 GCA_946886175.1 uncultured Altererythrobacter sp. | reverse complement strand
GTGCAAGCATACCGCTCGCGGGACAGAACCCGGCTTACAGGCCCCCTGGCATTTTCCCGCTCGATCGGATCACGCCACTGGCAGATTCGGTCAGGGCCGTCCGACGCTGTGATAGGTGAATCCGGCCGCGCGCATGTCTTCGGCCGTGTAGATGTTCCTCAGGTCGACCAGCACCGGAGCGTTCGCCAGTTCGCGCACGCGCCGCAGGTCCAGCGCGCGGAAGGCGTCCCACTCGGTCACGATCGCAACCGCGTCGGCGCCCGCGATCGCAGCATAGGGGCTGTCGCACATTTCCACTTCGGGCATCAGCGGAGCCGCCTGTTCCATCCCTTCCGGATCGTAGCCCGCAACTATGACGCCGGCGTCGGCCAGGGCCCGCGCGATCGCGATCGCGGGGCTGTCGCGCATGTCGTCGGTGTTCGGCTTGAACGTGAGGCCGAGCAGAGCGACCTTCTTGCCGCGTGCCGTTTCCATCCCGCCGAGGGCGTCGATCACCTTGCGCCCCATCGCGCGCTTGCGGCTGTCGTTGGTCTTCACCACCGCCTCGACGATCCGCACCGGGCTGTCGTAGTCCTCCGCGGTCTTGAGCAGCGCCAGCGTGTCCTTGGGGAAGCAGCTCCCGCCATAGCCCGGCCCCGCGTGGAGGAACTTGGAGCCGATGCGGTTATCCATCCCGATCCCGCGGCTGACGTCCTGAACATTGGCGCCGACTTTCTCGCACAGATCGGCCATCTCGTTGATGAAGGTGATCTTGGTCGCGAGGAAGGCGTTGGCCGCGTATTTGATCAGCTCGGCGCTGCGGCGGCTGACGAACAGGATCGGCGATTCGTTGAGGAACAGCGGACGATAGACCTCGTGCATGACCTCGCGGCCGAACGCGTCTTCGGCGCCGATCACGATCCGGTCGGGCCGCTTGAAATCGCCGATCGCCGCGCCTTCGCGCAGGAATTCGGGATTGGAAACCACCGAGATGCGGTGGCTGCACCCGGTCTCGGCGATGATCCGCTCGACTTCGTCGCCGGTGCCGACGGGCACGGTCGACTTGGTCACCACGACTGCGTCGTTCGCGAGCGTTTCGCCCACTTCGCGCGCGACCGCGTGGACGAACGAGAGATCCGCATGCCCGTCGCCGCGGCGGCTCGGCGTGCCCACCGCGATGAACACCGCTTGCGCCCCGGCAATGCCTTCGGCGAGTTCGGTGGTGAACGACAGTCGGCCCGCCTTGACGTTGCTTTCGACCAGCGCCGCCAGGCCCGGCTCGTAGATCGGCATTACGCCTTCGCGCAGACGGTCGATCTTCGAGCTGTCCTTGTCGATGCAGACGACCTCGTGGCCGAAGTCGGCGAAGCACGCGCCCGAGACCAGGCCGACGTATCCCGACCCCACCATTGCAATCTTCATGACGCCGTCTCTCGTTTGTGAATGGTTATCGCCCCGGCCCCGTCGACGGCCTGGATATAGCGCCTGGCCGCGCCCTCGAGCACGAGCGCGGTCAGCCGGCCCGTGCGGTAGGCGCCGGTGTCGATCCCGATCCGGTTGTCCCGCTCGTCGATGTCCTCTTGAATGGTGTGCCCGTGCACCACGACATGCGAATGACGGTCGGGGTAGCGCAGGAAGCGCTCGCGAATCCACAGCATGTCGTGCCGCGCCTGATCCTCGATCGGCACCTCCGGAAGAATCCCGGCATGGACGAACAGGTAGTCGCCGATCACGAAGCATTCCTCGAGCCCGCGCAGGAAATCGCGGTCGGCGGATGGCACCGCGCCGTGCAACAGCTCCTGCAATTCCTCGAGCGTGCTGTCGTTGTACCGCTCGGGCGTCACGCCGTAGCTGAGCAGCGTCTCGCGCCCGCCGTGCTTGAGGAAATGGCGCAGCAGATTGGTGTCCTCGAACGATTCGAGAAACATTTCCTCGTGGTTGCCGGCCAGAATGCGCACCCGGCGCGCCGCCTGCCATTCGCGCGCACGCGCCACCACGCCGGCGCTCTCGGGTCCGCGGTCGACGAGGTCGCCGAGCAGGACGATCGTAGTGTCCGCCGGCGGCGCCTCGAGATCGTCGCGCTCGATCGCGCCGATCAGCTCCTCGAACAGATCGAGCCGCCCGTGGATGTCGCCGACCACGTAGATGCGCTGACCGGCCGGAACGGCGGGTCGCCGCGCTTCGGATCGGGCGCTGAATATCTTGCGGAAGGGTTCGAACATCGGATCTTTCAAGAAGGCGTCGGACGCGCCGGATAGGCGAGCCGCCAGTGCACGGCAACTTGTGTCTAACGCATGAATTGTCGGATGGCTGGTGCCGGAATTCAACACTTCGACGACTAATATCATGTGCCGCAGATAATTCTTGTGCGATGCAGCATTCTGCTGCACGATTGTTTCGTATCCGCAAGAGGACGCTCGCGAAAACGAAGCGGCCGGCGGATCGGCAGGTGGGACGAAGCGCAACCGCAAACGCAAGGAAGTTTGTTATGCTCACGTCCATCCGCGGCCTTACCGCCGCCGCTATTCTATCATCCGCATTCGTCGCTATGGCGCCCGCGCAGGCGCAGGCGCAGGAAGAAACCGATCCGCCGAGCGCGATCGAGCTTTCGGGCAACGTCGCCGTGGTCAGCGACTATCGCTTTCGCGGTGTCTCGCTGTCGGGCGGCGATCCCGCGATCCAGGGCGGGATCGATCTCGCGCACGAAAGCGGCTTCTACGTCGGCACCTGGGCCAGCTCGATCGATGACGGCGGAACCGATCTGCTCGGGGATGTCGAACTGGACGTCTACGCCGGATGGAGCGGCGAAGTTTCGGACGGGCTCACGCTGGACGCCGGTCTGCTCTACTACATCTACCCGACCGAGGACCTCGGCCTCGATACCGACTATCTCGAGCCCTACGCCTCGCTCGGCTTCACACTCGGACCGGCCCAGGCGACCGTCGGTGCAGCCTACGCTTTCGACCAGGCCGCGCTGGGGGATAACGACAACCTCTACCTCTACACCGATCTGGATGTCGGCATTCCCAACACGCCGATCTCGCTCGGCGCGCATCTCGGCTACACCGACGGGGTCCTCGCCCCGCCGCTGCTCGCAGGGACCGGCGACGACAGCGGCCTCGACTGGTCGCTCGGCGCCAGCGCGATCGTGCTCGGCGGTCTCGAGCTGGGCGTCAGCTATGTCGGCGTCGAAGGGCCGCCGATCGACGGGTTCACCGACGATACGGTGGTTGCGACGCTGGGCATGAGCTTCTGACGCGAGCGGGATCGCCCCGCTCAGTCGAGGGAGAAGTCGACCGTCGTGACCACGCGGACCTTCTTGTAGGGCGTGTCCGACACGCCCCACCCGCCGGCCTCGCCGTCCCGCGCTTCGATCGAGAAATAGCCCTGCGTCGCGTGGCGGATGGCGCCCACGTCGGCGCCGCTGTCCTCGGCGAATTGCTCGGCCGCCGCGCGCGCATCTTTGGTCGCCTCGGCGACCATCGCGGGTTTGACGGTGTCGAGCGCGGTGAAGTTGTAGGACATTGCCGAGCCTTCCTCGAGCGCGACCCCGCGGCGCACGAGCTCGACCTGCCGCTTCACCGCGTTCTGCGCGCGTGCGATATCGGTCGTGCGCAGCGACATCCGCTGGCGCACGGTATAGCGGCCCACGCCGTTGCTGTCGGTGAAGTAGTTGACGTTTACGCCGGTCGGCTGGAGCGCGTCGGCCGGGAAGCCGAGATCATCGAAGAACGCCTCGATCGACCCGGTGTCGCGATCGACCCCCGCTTGCGCGGCGGCGAGATCGGTCGCGGTCGAGGAGTAGGAGATGGTCCAGGTCGCCAGATCGGCCAGAACCTCGCGCTCCGCCAGGCCGCGCACGGTGACCGCGCGGTCCGCCTCCTTGGCGCGGACCAAGCCGTCGCCGAGCAGGAAACCGCCGGCAACGATGCCGATGGCGACGACCGCCGAGCTCGCGAGCCAGCGCTGCGAGATGGGGTCGCGCCACCACGAAGGGTTGGATGGCGGCATTTCGTGGCTAGATGCGGACATGACGGTCCTTTCGCGAGGGAGTCGGGCGACCGCCGACTGATTGCGCGATCCGCGATGAACCGTGCCTGACTATAGATGAACGGAGCGATAGAGCGATGGCCAAGTATCTCCACAGCATGATCCGCGTGACGGATATCGACGCGACGGTGGAATTCTTCCGCCTGATCGGGCTCGAGGAAGTCCGCCGGTTCGATAGCGAGCAGGGGCGCTTCACGCTCGTGTTCCTCGCCGCGCCGGGACAGGAGGGGCTGGCCGAGGTCGAACTGACCTACAACTGGCCATCCGAAGATGGCGGCGCGGGAGAGGAATACACCGGCGGGCGCAACTTCGGCCATCTCGCCTATCGGGTCGACGATATCTACGCGACCTGCCTGCGGCTGATGGAGGCAGGCGTGACGATCAACCGCCCACCGCGCGACGGGCACATGGCCTTCGTCCGCTCGCCCGACGGGATCTCCGTCGAGCTGCTGCAGGATGGCCACCTGCCGCCGCAGGAGCCATGGGCGAGCATGGAGAATACCGGCAGCTGGTGAGCCCCGGCCGTCAGGCGTCCTTCGCCAGTCCGTGGTTGTCGCCGGGGTGCTGGGTGGTCATCCGCAGGATCGTGAACCCGACGACCGCCGAGATCAGCGAGCCGAGCAGCGTGCCGATCTTGGCCTCGTCGATCAGCAGGCGCGAGCCGGGGAACGCCAGTTCGCCGATGAACAGCGACATCGTGAACCCGATCCCGCACAGGATCGAGACTCCCCAGATCTCGGTCCAGTTCGCGCCGTAGGGCCGCGGGGCGAAGCCGAGCCGGTCGGCGGCGAAGATCGCGGCGAAGATGCCCGCCTGCTTTCCGATGAAGAGGCCCGCGGCGATCGCCAGCGGCAGCGGGGCGAAAACACCCTCCATCCCGAGGTCCGACAGCTCTACGCCCGCGTTGGCGAAGCCGAACACCGGCACGATCAGATAGGCGCTCCACGGCGCCAGGCGATGCTCGAGTTTTTCGAGCATGGTGTTGTCGTCCTTGCCGACCATCGGAATGGTCAGTGCGGCCGCGACGCCCGCGATCGTCGCGTGGACGCCCGAGTTGAGCACGAAAAACCACAGCACCAGCGCGAGCAGCAGGAACGGCACGATGGTCTTCACCCGCATGCGATTGAGCGCGAACATCAGCCCGCCGACGACCAGCGCGCCGATCAGCCAGGCGAAGTCGATCCCCGCAGTATAGGCGACCGCGATGATCAGCACCGCGCCGATATCGTCGACGATCGCGACCGTGAGCAGGAACAGCCGCAGCGAACCGGGCACCCGGTTGCCGAGCAAGCCGAGCACGCCCATCGCAAACGCGATGTCGGTCGCGGCCGGAATGGCCCACCCGCGCGTCAGGCTGGCATCGCCCTGGACGAAGAACAGATAGACCACCGCCGGAACGAGCATGCCCGCGGCGGCCGCCAGCACCGGCAGGCGCCGTTGCTCGGCGCTGCTGAGCTGTCCTTCGATCCACTCGCGCTTCACCTCCAGCCCGACGACGAAGAAGAAGATCGCCATCAACCCGTCGTTGACCCACAAATGCAGCGTGTCGAGCTTGGCGACCGGGGTGAAGCCCAGCTTGCCGTGGAACAGCGCATGATATTCGTGCGCGAAGACAGAGTTCGCCAGCAACATCGCCGCCGCGGCGACCAGGATCAGCAGCACGCCCGCCGACGCGTCGCCGACGAACAGCGCGCGGACAGGAGCGAAGAGCGAGCGGAGCGGTTGTGGAGCCTTGGCCATCGCATCGCTCCCTTCCGGACTTCTTTGCGCGTTGCAAGGCTTGTGGGCGTTCGATAGGAATGCGGCGGGGGGAAGCGAATGATATCGGGGGGATTTTCGCCGATGGAGTGGCTCGTGCTCGTCGAGCGCGAGCTGCTGCTGTTCGCCGGGGTCGTCTTCCTGATCGGCGCGTTCGATGAACTTGCGGTCGATCTGACCTGGCTCTGGCTGCGCCTGACCGGGCGGGCGCGCACCCGGATCTTCGATGCAGCGAAGGGCGAGCCGGTGGAAGGGGAGGGCGCGATCGCGGTCTTCCTCCCCGCCTGGCGCGAGGACATCGTGATCGGCGCTACTCTGCGGCACATGCTGCATGTCTGGCCCGATCCGGCGCTGCGTATCTACGTCGGGTGCTACTGCAACGATTCGGCGACGCTGGAGGCTGTCTCCGCTGCCACGCGCGGGGATACGCGCGTCAGGCTGGTGATCCACGCGGCCGAAGGCCCGACGACCAAGGCCGATTGCCTCAATCGCCTCTACGGCGCGCTCGAAGCCGACGAGGCGCGCTGCGAAATGCGCGCGGCAGCGGTCGTGCTCCACGACGCGGAGGATATGGTCGATCCGGCGGCGCTGCCGCTCATCCGCGCTTCGTTGCTGAGCGCGGACCTGGTCCAATTGCCCGTTCTGCCGCTGCCGCAGGCGCATTCGCGCTGGATCGGCAGCCATTACTGCGAGGAATTCGCCGAGGCGCACGGCAAGGCTCTGGTCGTCCGCGATGCGCTCGGTGCGGGGATTCCGATGGCCGGGGTCGGCTGCGGGATTGCGCGCGACGCGCTGGCCCGGCTCGCCGCGCTGCGGGGCGGCAGCGCACCGTTCGCCGCCGAATGCCTGACCGAGGATTACGAGCTCGGCCTCGGGATCGCCGAGATGGGTGCAACGACGCGGTTCGTGCGCCGCCGCGCGCCCGACGGCCGGCTGATCGCGACGCGCGCCTATTTTCCCGACCGGCTCGATCAGGCGGTGCGGCAGAAGACGCGTTGGGTGTTCGGAATCGCCTTCCAGGGCTGGGATCGGCTCGGCTGGCATCGCGCGCCGGTCGAAATCTGGATGCGGCTGCGCGACCGGCGCGGGCCGCTGACCGCGCTCGTCCTGTTCGCCGCCTACACGGTGCTGCTGCTCGCCGGAGTGGGCTGGCTCGCAAGCCTCGCCGGAATCGTGCATGAGACCGAGCTGGCCCCCGCGCTGATCCTCATCCTGATCGCCAATTTCGCCAGCTTCGTCTGGCGCTGCGTCATGCGTTTCGGTTTCACCGCGCGCGAATACGGTGCGGTCGAAGGCGCGCGGGCCGTGCTGCGGGTCCCAGTGGCGAACATCGTGGCGATCATGGCCGGACGCCGCGCCCTGTTCGGCTACGTGCGCAGCCTGTGCGGCGCGACGCCGCGATGGGACAAGACCGAGCACGACGCCCATCCGGCGCTGGCGATGCGCGAAGCGATCGCGTGACCGGCATGGACGAAAGGCGCCGCGGGCAGCCGCTGATCGTTCTGGCAACGCTGCTGCTGGCGTGGATCGGCGCGCGCGCGATGACGTGGGAATCGCCGTTTCCGCCGGTCGCGGAAGCGCTCGAGCCGCTGGTGTCGTTGGCTGCCAAGGGCGACGCCGCACCCGGAGCCATTCTGCGAGAGGCCGTATCGGACAAGCGCAGGGCGTGGAATTCCGCCCTGGCCGAAACTCTGGCCGAACTGTCTCCCGCACCTCTGGAACGCTCTCTGGCAGAGGGTGTCGCGGGGGCGTTCGCGCACAAGCGGCCGTTCGAAAGCGCCGAGGTGATGGCCGGTCACCAGTTGCTCTGGCTCGCCGCCGCCGCCTCGCTACCGGTTCCATCCGAGCTGGCAGCGCACCTCAACCGCGCCGCTCCGGCAGCGCGAGCCGAGCCGGAGCGCTGGGCCGCGCGTCCGCGCACCGATCGATGGTCGTTCGATTCCTGGCTGCTGCTGCGCCCGGATTCGCGCGGGGAGGCGGCCGCAGGCGTCCGGCCCGCCGCTTACGGCGCGAGCCAGGCGGGCGCCGTCGTGCGCTATCGCCTGGCGCCCGGCAGCGGGCATCGTCCGGCGGCTTATGCGCGGGCGACACAGGCGCTGGCGCGCGGCCGCGAAAGCGAGCTGGCGGCGGGGATCGCCGCGCGGCCGGTGCCGGGATTGCCGCTGTCGCTCTATGCCGAAATGCGCGCCACACGGGGGGCGGCGGGCACGGTCGAATTTCGTCCGGCGGCCTTCGCGGTCACCGAGCTGCCGCCTGCGCGGCTCCCGTTCGGACTGCGCGGCGAGGCCTATGCCCAGGCGGGCTACGTCGCCGGCGACTTCGCGACCGCGTTCGTCGACGGCCAGGCGCGGGTGGATGGGGAAGTTGCGCGCTTCGATCTCGGCGCGGTTCGCGCGGGCGCGGGCGTGTGGGGCGGCGCGCAACGGGGCGCCACGCGGCTCGATGTCGGACCGACCGCGGCGTTCCATCTCGACCTCGGGGCGGCGCCCGCGCGGCTGGCGGTGGACTACCGCGTGCGCGTGGTTGGCAACGCCGCGCCCGGCACCGGCGTCGCGGTGACCCTATCGACCGGATTTTGACCCGCCCGCTTTCAACCGCCGCGCCGCTCGGTTAGGGCGGAGCGATGGACGTCTACCTCCCCATTGCGAACCTCTCGATCAACGGGTTGGTCATCGTCGCACTGGGGGCCCTGACCGGGGTGCTTTCGGGCCTGTTCGGCGTCGGCGGAGGGTTCCTCACCACGCCGCTGCTGATCTTCTACGGCGTGCCGCCCACGGTGGCCGCGGCCTCGGCCTCGACCCAGGTGACGGGCGCGAGCGTTTCGGGCGTCCTCGCGCATCGCCGGCGCAACGGGGTCGACTACCGGATGGGCGCGGTGACCGTGGCCGGCGGCGTGATCGGCGCAGGCATCGGCTCGCTGCTGTTCCGGTTCTTCCAGTCGATCGGCCAGATCGATACCGTCATCAACATCCTCTACGTCGTCATGCTCGGCTCGGTCGGCGCGCTGATGGCGCGCGAAGCGTGGCAGGCTGTCCGTCCATCCAAGGACGGCGAGAAGAGGCCGGCGAAGAAGCGGCGCCATCACCGCCTGATCGCCGCGCTGCCGCTGCGCTGGCGCTTCTATGGCTCGGGGCTCTACATTTCGCCGATCGCACCGCTGCTGCTCGGCGTGGCGGTGGGCATACTGACGATGCTGATGGGCGTGGGCGGCGGGTTCATCCTCGTGCCCGCGATGCTCTATATCCTGGGCATGAGCGCGAACGTCGTCGTCGGCACCTCGTTGTTCAACATCCTGTTCGTGACCATGGTCACGACGATGATGCACGCACTGACGACCCACGCGGTCGACATCGTGCTCGTCGTGCTCCTGCTGATCGGATCGGTCACCGGGGCGCAGCTCGGCACGCAAGTGGCGCAGAAGTTCAAGCCCGAATACCTGCGCCTGGCGCTCGCCGCGATCGTCCTGGCGATCGCTTTGCGCATGTTCTTCGGGCTGATGGTGCAGCCCGACGAGATCTTCACCGTGGTGCCGCTGTGAAGCGGTTGTTCCTGCTCGTCGCGCTGCTGGTGCTCTCGGCCCAGCGCGATCCGATCCTGGTGCCCTCGGTCTCGCAGGACGACATCCAGGTGCAGCAGGGCTT
>CAMPIA010000035.1 GCA_946886175.1 uncultured Altererythrobacter sp. | reverse complement strand
CGGCCATGTGCGCGGCGAGGCGCAGCTCGATCTGCGAATAGTCGGCCGCGAGCAGGACGTTGCCCTCCTCGGCCACGAAGGCGTCGCGGATCTGGCGGCCGATCTCGGTGCGGATCGGGATGTTCTGCAGGTTCGGGTCGGTCGAGCTCAACCGCCCGGTCTGCGCGCCCACCAGGCTGTAGCTGGTGTGCACGCGGCCGGTATCGGGATTGATCGCCGCCTGGAGCGCGTCGGTATACGTGCTCTTGAGCTTGGTGAGCTGGCGCCATTCGAGCACTTTGTCGGCGATCTCCGCGCCCTGTGCCGAAAGCCGCTCGAGAATCGCCTGGTCGGTCGAATACTGCCCGCTCTTGCCCTTGCGGCCGCCCTTGTAGCCCAGCGTGTCGAACAGCACGTCGCCCAGTTGCTTGGGGCTGCCGATGGTGAACGGGGTGCCGGCGATGCGGTGGATTTCGGCCTCGAGCCTGCCGGTCTCGGCGGCGAATTCCTCGGACAGCTTGCCCAGTTGCGCCTTGTCGACCCGGATGCCGTGGCGCTCCATCTGCGCGACCACCGGGATCAGCGGGCGGTCGACCCGCTCGTAGATCCGCGAGCCGCCTTCGGTCGCGAGGCGCGGTTTGAGGTGGCAGTGGAGCCGCCAGGTCACGTCGGCGTCTTCGGCGGCGTATTCGGTCGCGCGGTCGAGCGGCACTTCGCCGAAGGGAATCGCCTTCTTGCCGCTGCCGCAGATGTCCTTGAACGTCAGCGTGGTGTGGCCGAGGTGGCGTTCGGAAAGCTCGTCCATCCCGTGCCCGCCGCCGATCCCGTCGAGGCTGCGTCCGGCGTCGAGCGCGAACGAGACGACCATCGTGTCGTCGACCGGCGCCATCGCAATCCCGTGCCGCGCGAGCACGTTGAGGTCGTATTTGATATTCTGCCCGACCTTGCGCACCGCTTCACTCTCGAGCAGCGGCTTGAGCAGGGTCAGCGCGGTCTCGCGCGCGACCTGCTGCGGCCGCTCGGCGAACATGTCGCTGCCGCCGTGGCCGAGCGGGATATAGCACGCGTCGTTCGGGCCCAGCGCCAGGCTGATCCCGGCGAGATCGGCGCGCATCGCGTCGAGCGCGCTGGTCTCGGTGTCGATCGCGACCAGCCCGGCGGCGAAGGCGCGTTCGATCCAGTGCTCGAGCCGCTCGGCGGTCTGCACGCACTCGTACGCGCTGCGCTCGACCGCGGGCAGTTCGGGCAGCGGCTGGCGGTTGCCGCCCGGCTCCGCGGCGGCGCCCTTGTTGACCGGCCTGGCCGGATTGAGCTCGGTCGCGCGGTTCGGGCTCCCGCTGCCGCCGTCCAGCCGGCGGAGCAGGCTGGTGAAGCCGTGCTTGCCGAGAAACGCCGCGAGCGGTTCGTGCGGAATGGCGACCAGCTTGAACTCGTCCAGCGGCTGGGGAAGCGCGCAATCCTCCTTGAGCTGCACCAGCACGCGGCTGAGCTCGGCCATCGCGCGGCCTTCGACCAGCCGGTCCTGGAGCTTGGATTTCTTCATCGCCGGCGCGGCGTCGAGCGCGGCGGTGAGGCTGCCGTGTTCCACGATCAGCCTGGAGGCGGTCTTGGGCCCGATGCCGTAGATGCCGGGCACGTTGTCGACCGAATCGCCCATCAGCGCGAGCACATCGCCGACCAGCTCGGGCGGCACGCCAAACTTCTCGACCACTTCGGGAACGTCGATCCGCTGGTTCTTCATCGTATCGAGCATGTCGATGCAGCCGCCTTCGACACCGTCGTCGGGCTCGGCGCATTTGCCGACGAGCTGCATCAGGTCCTTGTCCGAGGATACGATCGTCACATCCCACCCCTTGCGCGTCGCGGCGCGGGCGTAGCTCGCGATGAGGTCGTCGGCCTCGAGCCCGGCCTCCTCGATGCACGGCAGGCTGAATGCGCGGGTGGCATCGCGGATCAGCGGAAACTGCGGCACCAGATCCTCGGGCGGATCGGGGCGGTTCGCCTTGTACTCGGGGTAGATATCGTTGCGGAAGCTGGTCGAGCCCTTGTCGAGGATCACCGCGAGGTGGGTCGGCCCTTCGGCCTTGTCGAGATCGTCGGCCAGTTTCCACAACATCGTTGTGTAGCCATAGACCGCGCCGACCGGCATCCCCTGCGGATCGGTGAGCGGCGGAAGCCGGTGATAGGCGCGAAAGATGTACGAGGATCCGTCGACCAGATAGAGGTGCTGCTTGTCTGCCATCGGGCGCGTGGTAGCAGCGCATTTTCCCCCGGTCAGCCGGTTTCGTTCGTCCGTCCCGCCAGAACCGGCAATACGGCGAATTGCGGCGCAAAAGTGTCAAATCGCTTGCAACGCCACAAAACGGCCATTATTTGGGCCGCTCGAGGTTCACATGCTTGTGGGCTTCGCGTCATGGCCTTCGGGCCACGACGAACCACTCGCTGTTCAAGGAAACTGACCTATGCGTAAGATCATTCTCGCCGCCGCCGCCGGCGCCGCCGCCCTGACCCTCGCCGCTTGCTCGGAAGGCACCCAGGACGCCGCTGAAGAGACCGTCGACAGCGCCGCCGCCGACACCGAAGCGAACGCCGACGCCATGGGCGCCGCGGTCGAGGAAGCCGCCGTCGACACCGGCGCCGCCGTCGAAGGCGCGACCGAAGAAGCCGCTGCCGCGGCCGACGAAGCTGCCGCTGCCGCGGAAGCCGAAGTCCAGGACGAGACGACCGCCGAAGCTCAGGTCGACTGATCTTCGCTTTCGTCTAGCGAAAAAGGGAAGGGCGGCGCCGCGAGGCGCCGCCCTTTCTCGTTGGGCGGTGCGGACGTCGCGACGGCTAGGGGCTGGCCGCGACCACTTCGCCCGCGGCGGTATAGCTCGCATCGGCCCAGGTCCGGCCGTTCGGATTGTCGTAGCCCGAATAGACCGCGCGGGCGATCTGCGCGATGCGGGCTTCGCGTGCGGGGCGCGAACCCTGCCCGGTGACGTAGATCGCGACCGCGAAGGCGCGCCCGTCGGGCGTGTTGACGATGCCGATATCGCTCGAAGTGTTGTTGAGCGAACCGGTCTTGTGCGCGATCAGTGCGCTCGCGGGCAGCAGCGCGGGAATGCGGCGCTTGCCGGTGCGGCAGCGCTCCATCGCGCCGATTATCACCCGGCGGCTGCTCTCGTTCAGCCAGCGGCCCTGATAGAGCCCGGCGAGCAGTTCGGTCATTGCGCGCGGCGTGGCGCTGTCGCGCAAGTCGATCGCGCGCGCGGGGTCGATCTCGCCGTCGTCGCGCACCAGTGTGGCGATATCGCGGGTGAGCTGGAAATCCTCGATCCCGGCGCGGCGCATCCAGTCGTTGACCGCCTTGGGCCCGCCGACCGCGGCGAGCAGTCCGTCGGTCGCCGAATTGCTCGAACGGGTGATCATCAGTTCGATCAGCTCGCGCGCGGGCAGATGCTTTCCTTCCCTCACTGGCGCCTTGACGGTTGAAAACGCCGCCGAACGCACGGGAACCAGCAGCGGAAATTCGCTCGACAGGCTCCAGCGGCCCTGTTCAACGCCTTCCATGAAGGTCGCGGCGATGGCGATCTTGCTGGTGCTGGCCATCGGGAAGCGCTGATCGCCGAGAACCGCGAACTCCTCGCCCGTCGCGAGGTCGAGCACAGCGACGCCGATGCGCCCCTCCTCGCCGTCGGCGGCGAGTGCGACACGTCGCTCGAAGCCGCTTTCGTAGATCGCCTCGAACGTTCGCGGCGCGCGCGATTCGGTGCCGAACGTACTGTCGAACACCGCCTCGAAATTTGCGGTCTGCGCGTGAACCGGTTGCGTTGCAGCGAGGCCGAGCGCGAGCGCCCCCGCCAGTCCCTTTGCGATTCGCGATCCCAATGCCATGTCGGCCGTTGTAACCCTCCCTTGGTTTGCAACGGCTTAACGGGTTCGGATTCCGGCGAATAGCGGACTGGCGACGAGCTGGTGCTCATCAGCGATGAAAGGGGTCAGGCGGCGGCGATCGCTCCCGCGATGCGGTCGCTGGTCTCGCCGGTCATCGTCTTGGCGATCTCGCCGACGAGGCGCTTTTCGAGCTCGACGTGATAGTGGCGCCGCATTTCGCCGAGCGTCTTGGGATCGGCGATCACCAGCACGTCGTCGAATTCTCCCGCGATCGCCTTGGCGTTGAGCCACTCGGCGGCGGCTGCGCCGTGGGCCAGTTCGTTGAGGTCGGTGCGCCCGTGCTGCTGGCTGACCGGATCCTGATGGCGCACGCCGGCGCTGAAATTGGTCTTCGAAAGATCGGGCTTCTCGACCGTTTCAAGCGAGGGTTCGAACGGCTGGCCCTTGTTCCGCATGATCACGAAGGTCTCTCCGTCCACGAGCGCAACATGGGCCTTGTGCGGCAATTTCATCGGTGCATGTCTCCTTGTTATGCCAACCAACGGACGAGCGGGAAAAATGTTGCGCCCCGGTATCGCGCGCGCCGGGCCGTTTGCCGACGAACTGCGCATAGCGCTCGACGGCGGGTGTCTTGACTCGGGGGCCGCGATAGTCCCCTTTCACGCCTGAGGATATTTCAAGGGGACGCACGAAAATGACCGCACACCGGATCGCCGGCCTGTCGCTTGCCGCCAGCCTGCTCGCCACCGCCGCTTCGCTCGCCGCGCAGGAGGCGCCGATCCTCCAGCCCGGCGCGCCCGGCGAAGCGACCACCACGCTCACCGCGGAGGAAGCGACCGAACTTGCGAACACCGCCTATTCCCCGGCCGACGTCGCGTTCATGCAGGGCATGATCGTGCACCACCAGCAGGCGGTCGACATGGCCTCGCTGGTCGACGAGCGGACCAACAATCCCGATATCGTCGCGGTCGGCGGGCGCATCGACGCCAGCCAGAGCGACGAGATGAAGTTCATGACCGAATGGCTGCGCGACCGGAACGAGGAGGTCGCGATGGCGGGCATGGGCCACGCGCATCATCACGCCGCGATGAAGGGGATGGCGAGCCCGGAGCAGATGGCCCAGCTTGCCGCGGCCGAGGGCACCGCGTTCGACCGGATGTTCCTCGAGCTGATGATCGCGCACCATCAGGGCGCGATCGACATGGTCGAGCAGCTCCATCAGCAACCGGGGACGGCCTATCAGCCGGTGATGTTCGAATTCACCAACGACGTGGTGAGCGATCAGGAAGCCGAGATCGAGCGGATGAACGCCATTCTCGCCGGGCTCTCGACCGATCCGCGCGTGGCGCTCGCGCCCGGCTTTCGCGATGCGGGGCAGGCGATCGAGAACATGCGGCTGGTCGCGGCGCTGCCCAAGCCGGCCGGGTTCTTCGATCCCGAAAATCCCGCGGGGCTGCAACCGGTCAAGCCGGCGAAGGAGGGCGAAGAGGCCGAACAGACGGATAAGCCCGCGAAGGACGGCGAGCCGCCCGAACCCGAATTCGGCGAGCGCGGGTCGCTGCTCTCGTTCGCCAACACCGACATGGCGTTCTCGGGCGACCTGCTGGTGGCGGGCAACTATCACGGGTTCAACGCCTATCGCCTGGGCGCGAACGGCGTGCCGCAACTGGTCAGCTCGACGGTCTGCCCCGGCGGTCAGGGCGACGTCTCGATCGTCGGCGACCTGCTCATCATGAGCGTGCAGGACGCGCGCGCGCGGGTCGACTGCGGCTTGCAGGGCGTGAGCGACAAGGTGAGCGAGGAGCGCTTCCGCGGGATCCGCATCTTCGACATCTCCGACGTGACCCGCCCGGTCCAGGTCGGCCAGGTGCAGACCTGCCGCGGCAGCCACACGCATTCGGTGGTCTCGGCCGACGTCCGGCGGATCGTGGTCTACAATTCGGGCACGTCCTATGTGCGCGAGGAGGATGAGCTCGAAGGCTGCATCGATTCGCCGGGCGACGACCGCACCGCGCTGTTCTCGATCGACGTGATCGAAATCCCGGTCGCCGATCCCGCCGCCGCGCGCATCGTCGACCGTCCGCGCGTGTTCGCCGCCGATGGCCAGATCGCCGGCCTGTGGCGCGGCGGCGACCACGGGGAGGGGACGCAGGATACGACCCGCACCGACATGTGCCACGACATCACCGTGTTCCCGGCGAAGGACATCGCGGCGGGCGCGTGCTCGGGCAACGGGATCATCCTCGACATCTCCGACCCGCTCAAGCCGACGCGGATCGACGCCGTGACCGACAAGGGCTTCGCCTATTGGCACTCGGCGACCTTCAACAACGACGGCACCAAGGTGCTGTTCACCGACGAATGGGGCGGCGGCGCGCGGCCGCGCTGCCAGGCGGGCGATCCGACCAATTGGGGCGCCGATGCGATCTACGCGATCGAGGACGGCGAGCTCGAGTTCAAGAGCCTCTACAAGATGCCCGCGCCGCAGACCGACACCGAGAACTGCGTCGCGCACAACGGTTCGATCGTTCCGGTGCCGGGGCGCGATATCTTCGTCCAGGCCTGGTATCAGGGCGGGATCAGCGTGATCGACTTCACCGACGCCGAGAACCCGGTCGAGATCGCCTATTTCGATCGCGGCCCGGTCGACAAGGACCAGCTGGTGACCGGCGGCTACTGGTCCGCCTACTGGTACGACGGGCGCATCTACGCGACCGAGATCACGCGCGGGATCGATGTGTTCGAACTGGTTCCGAGCGAGTTCCTCACCGAAGCCGAGATCGCCGCGGCGAAGGCGGCGCAATATCCGGGGAACGTGTTCAACCCGCAGACCCAGACCCAGGTGACCTGGCCCGCCGAAGTCGTCGCGGCGGCCGAGGCAAGCCGCAAGGGCGGTTGAACTAGAGCCCGAACGGCCAGGTCTCCGGCGCCTGATCGTGCGGTTCGCGCCGGGCGAGCGGTTCGAGGGCACGGGTCTCGTCGAACCAGACGTAGGCGTCGAACTGCTCGGCCAGGATGGATTCGCTGTAGTGGCTCCAGCGCTCGGTCTCGGGGCGGTAGATCACCCCGATGAAGCGTTCGAGCAGCGGTTCGGACAGGCGCGGTGCGAGCGCCGGGTCGGCCGAGAGGTCGAGCAGGAAGCGCGCTACGCCGCTGTCGTGGCATAGCCGTTCGTAGCTGTCGCGGCGCGAGGGAAGCACGCGCTTGACCTCGCGCTCGCCGTCCCAGTCGCTCGCCGCCGAAACCGTGCCGGTGTGGGTGCCGAAGCCGATCAGCGCGACCTCCTCCCCCCATTTCTCGCGCGCGAGCTGGCCGATGTTGTGTTCGCCGCGCGCCCGGCCCATGTCGGTCGCGCGCGCATCGCCGATATGGCTGTTGTGCGCCCAGACCACCGCCTTGGCGCGGGGCCCGCGCGCTGCGAGGAGATGCTCGAGCGTTTCGGCCATATGGCCGTCGCGCAGGTTCCAGCTTTCCGCGCCGCCGTAGTACATCGCGCGGTAGTAGCGTTCGGCCGAGGCGACGAGCCGCGCGTTCATCGCCGCGCCGAAGCTCTCGCCGTCCGCTTCCAGCGCCCGCGCGAGGAGGTCGCGGCACTGCGCCACGACCGCCGCCTCGCATTCGGCATAGCCCTTGCGCAGGGCCGCGCGGCCATAGGTCGCCGGATCGGCCTGCCACGGGGTCAGGCAGCCGTAGCGTTCGCGCGCGACCTTTGCGGCTTGGGCATCGTGCTCGTCGAGATAGGCCAGCACCGCCTCGATCGAGCCCGACATGTTGTAGATGTCGAGCCCGTAGAAGCCCGCTTGCCCCGCTTCCGCGCGGCCCTGGTTGAGCGCCCTGAGATCACGCAGGAGGCCGGGCACGACCGTGTTGCGCCACATCCATGTGGGGAAGCGTTGGAAGGGTGGGGGCGCATCCTCGCGCGGCGGCAGCCCGCGGATGTAGCGGTCGTAGGCGGCGGCGTCGGGCCAGTCGCCCTCGACCGCGACGATCGTGAACCCGTGTTGCTCCACCAGATGGCGCGTGATCGCGGCGCGGGCGGCGTAGAACTCGTGCGTGCCGTGGCTGCATTCGCCGAGCATGACCACGCGCCGGTCGGCGTAACGATCGAAGGCGGAGGCGAAGGCTGGCTCGTCGATGTCGCCGAGCGGGATTGCGGCCTCGGCGATCAGCTCGGGCAGGCTCCGCTCGCGCGCGGGCCGATGGTCGCTCGCCGCGCGCGAGCCATCCTCGGGCACCGCGCCGGGCAGCAGCGGCACGAAGCGCACCGGTGCGATGTCGTGGCTCTCCCACGTCGTTTCGTAGGTCCGGATCACGCAGCTGAGCTGTTGAACGTCCTCGCCGCCGACCGGAATGACCAACCGCCCGCCGACCGCGAGCTGTCGTTTCAGCGCCTCCGGCGCCTCGATACCGCGCGCGGCGACGAGAATCGCATCGAACGGCGCCTCCGCCGCCAGTCCCTGCATTCCGTCGCCCGCGAGCACCGTGCAGTTGTCGTAGCCGAGCGCATCGATCCGCTCGCGCGCCTGCCGCGCCAGCTTCTCGTGCCGCTCGATCGCGAAGACCTGCCGCGCGATGCGCGCAAGCACCGCGGCGGCGTAGCCCGACCCCGCGCCCACCTCGAGCACGCGGCTGTCCGCGCCGATCTCGGCGGCATCGATCATGCAGGCGACGATATAGGGCTGGCTGATCGTCTGCCCTTCGCCGATCGGCAGCGGGCCGTCGTCGTAGGCGAATTCGGCCATGTTCGCGGGCACGAAGCGCTCGCGCGGTACCTCGCCGAACGCCGCGAGAATGCGCGGATCGCCGATCCCGCGGCGGCGGATCTGCCGCTCGACCATCGTGCGGCGCTGCTTTTCCCGGCGTCTCAGCGATCGCCTCCGTCGCGAAGTAGCCTCCCACCCGGACAATGAGCCGCGCGGTAAATCGTGCCGCGCAAACGAAAGGGCCCGGCGGATCGCTCCGCCGGGCCCTCCGGTGTCATTTACGAGATGGCGGGGCTTAGAAGCCCATGCCGCCCATTCCGCCCATGCCGCCCATGTCGGGCATGCCGCCGCCGCCGCCGGAGGCCTTGTCTTCGGGCCTCTCGCAGATCGCCGCTTCGGTGGTGATCAGCAGACCGGCGACCGAGGCCGCATCCTGCAGCGCGGTACGAACGACCTTGGTCGGGTCGATCACGCCGGCCGTGACCAGGTTCTCGTAAACGTCGGTCGCGGCGTTGAAGCCGAGCGTCTCGTCGTTGCTGTCGATCAGCTTGCCTGCGACGACCGCGCCGTCGTGGCCCGCGTTCTCGGCGATCTGGCGGAGCGGCGACTGCAGTGCGCGGCGAACGATATCGACACCGCGCGTCTGGTCGTCGTTCTCGCCGCTGAGGCCCTCGAGGGCTGCAGTGGCATACAGCAGCGCAACGCCGCCGCCCGGAACGATACCTTCCTCGACCGCGGCACGGGTCGCATGGAGCGCGTCGTCGACGCGGTCCTTGCGTTCCTTCACCTCGACTTCGGAGGCGCCGCCGACCTTGATCACGGCAACGCCGCCGGCCAGCTTGGCGAGACGCTCTTGCAGCTTCTCGCGGTCGTAGTCGCTCGAGGTGTTGTCGATCTGGGTGCGGATTTCACCGACGCGCGCCTTGATGTCGTCGGCCGAACCGGCGCCGTCGACGATCGTGGTGTTGTCCTTGTCGATGGTGACGCGCTTGGCTTCGCCGAGCATGCCCACGGTGACGTTCTCGAGCTTGATGCCGAG
>CAMPIA010000034.1 GCA_946886175.1 uncultured Altererythrobacter sp. | reverse complement strand
TCTGGTCGATCTTGATCTTGTCGAACGGCGCCTTCTTCAGATAGCCGAGCGACGAATAGCCGGTGCCGAAATCGTCGAGCGCCAGGCGAACGCCGATCCGCTTCAGCGCCGCGAACATCGCTTCGTTGTCGGCATCGTCGTCGAGGAACACGCTTTCGGTGATTTCGAGTTCGAGCCGCGTGGGATCGATCCCGGCCTGCGCGATTGCGTGGGTGATCACCATCGGCAACTGCGGGTTGGCGAACTGCAACGGCGAGACGTTGACCGCGCAGCGGACCTCCTCCGGCCAGCGCGACAATGCGTGACAGGCCGTGCGGATCGCCCATTCGCCGATCGCGGCGATCAAGCCCGTATCCTCGGCGATCGGAATGAACTTGTCCGGCGACAGCCACCCGCGCTTGGGATGGTTCCAGCGCAGCAGCGCCTCGAACCCGGCGATCCGCTCGGTCGCGGCGTGGATCACCGGCTGGTAATGCAGTTCGAGATCGCCGCCCACGATCGCGTCGCGCAAGTCCTGCTCGAGTTCGCTGCGCTCCTCGGCGGCCGTGTGCAGATCGTTCGAATAGAAATGATATCGGCCGCGCCCGGCGTCCTTGGCCGCATAGAGCGACAGGTCGGCGTTGCGGATCAGCGACTCGGTCGTCACCCCGTCGTCGGGCGACAGCGCGATGCCCACCGACACCCCGATCGCCACGCGCTGCCCTTCGATCGAATAGGGCTGCGACAGTGCGTGGATGATCTCCTGCGCCAGATGCCCGAGCTGGTTGCGCGCGGGACGGCCCGGAACGACGACCTCGAACTCGTCGCCGCCCAGGCGGCCGACGCGGCCGGCCTTGCCCACTGCGCGCTCGAGCCGCTGCGCCACCTGTTTCAGAAGCGCGTCGCCAGCCGGATGGCCGAGCGTGTCGTTGACGTGCTTGAACCGGTCGAGATCGAGCAGGAAGATCGCGCATTCGCGCTCGCGCTCCTGCGGGCTGGAGAGAATCTTCTCGAGCGTCTGCGACATCTGGAAGCGGTTGGCGAGGCCGGTCAGCGAATCGTATTGCGCCAGCCGCGTCGCGTTCTCCACGCTGCGTTTCTTCTCGGTAAGGTCGGTCCCCGAGCCGCGAAACCCGCAGAAATTGCGAAAACCGTCGTAGATCGGTCGGCCGTTGACCGACCACCAGCGCTCCTCGCCCGGGACCGCGGCCTTGACCGCGAGTTCCTGAAACGAGGATCGCGCGGAAAGATGGAACGTCAGCGTTCGTTCGCCTTCGCGATTCTCGTCGCCAAGGTCGAACAGCTTGGCGAACGGACGGCCGACGAGATCGTCGGCCGGGCGGCCGATGGCGCGTGCGACCGCGGCGGAGAGATAGCTGAGATTTCCGCGGCGATCGGTCTCCCAGAACCAGCCCTGGCCGGTTTCCTCGTAATCGTTGAGGATCGATTGCGCGCGGTCGCGGATGCGCGCCTGCGCTTCGTCTTCTTCCGCTCTCGCGCGGTCGAACCGCGCCTGGTGCAGCGTGACCAGCGCGCCCGCGATCGCTGCCGCGGCGAGGCCCAGATAGGCGTAGGGCGAGCCGTCGACGACCGCGACCGGGGTCCAGCAGCCCAGCTTCGTGACGAAGACCAGCCCGATCCGGCCGCTGAGCAATGCAGCGAAGAGGATGTTGATGGTCACCAGCGCGGCGACGCCGATGCGCCAGTCGAGCCCCCCGGCGTACATCCAGTCGGCGAGCGCCAGCCCGGCGAGCGCGGACGAGAGCAGAGCGAGCGCGACACCGCACGCCAGCTTGGCCTGCGGATCGCGCTCCTCGCGCTCGCCCCAGGCGTTCACGGGCTTGCCCGCCGCGGCAAAACCGACCGCGGCGACCGCGCACAGGATCGCGAGCAGCGGCGGAACCGAAAGCGTGGCGACGCCGGACAGGATGAAGGCGATGGCGATGGCGGCGCCCATCCAGAAGAACGTCGGCGTGACGACCTCGGGCTGGGCGGTGAGCGCGGAGACTTTGGTCCGCTTGATCTCGCGCCGGTCCGCCTCGGCGCGGCGCTCGCCCGGACCGGGCATCGCCTCGGCGGCGACCTCGCGCAACTCGGCGCGCACGGGCGCGGGAGCCGATCGCCCTTCTCCGGCCCATTCCGGCCCTGCTGCCGACTTCACTGGCAATCCGCCCATGACGCCGGCCATGCCCGAGCCCGATTGAGGAACGGTTAATCGGCGCCCGGCGCGGGCCAGCCCGTCCGCCCGCCGAGAGCGCCGCCTTGCCAAGGGGATTCGGGCCGTGCATGACGCGTCAACGGATGACTGCCGCGGAGGAATGGATGGCAGGCGGGACCAGACTCGAAAACGAGGCGGCGCAATCGACCACGGCGCTCGGCCCGCTGATCGGGCTGGCGCGCGAGGATTTCGTCGGCGCCATCGCGCTGCTGCTCCGCGAAACCGCATCCGACCCGCAGCGCACGATGAAGCACGCGCAGGCGATGGGCGAGGACATGGTGAAGATCATGTCCGGCAAGTCCGACCTCGCGCCCGATCCACGCGACAAGCGCTTCATGGACCCTGCCTGGCAATACAATCCGTTCTTCCGCGCCGGCGCGCAGTATTATCTCGCGGTGCAGAAGGGGATGCGCGGCTGGCTTGCCGAACTCGACCTCGACGAGATCGAGCGCGACCGGGCCAATTTCATCTCCAACATCATCATCGACGGCCTCTCGCCGACCAACACGCTGGCGGGCAACCCCACCGCGCAGAAGCGGCTGATCGACAGCGGCGGCCTGAGCCTCGTGAAGGGGCTCAAGAACGCGTATCAGGACATGGTCCACAACAAGGGCATGGTCAGCCAGGTGGACAAGCGCCCGTTCAAGCTGGGCGAGAACATCGCGACCTCGAAGGGCGCGGTCGTGCTGCGGACCGAGATGATGGAGCTGATCCATTACGCGCCGACCACCGCCGAGGTTTTCTCGGTGCCGCAGCTGACCATCCCGCCGCAGATAAATAAGATGTATATCAACGACTTGTCGCCCGACAAGTCGGTCGTGAAATATCAACTCGACAACGGCATCCAGACGTTCGTGATCTCGTGGCGCAATCCCTCGAAGGATCAGGGCGTGTGGGGAATGGACGAATACATCGCCTCGTGCCGCGAGGCGCTCGACGCCGTCGCCGCGATCACCGGGGCGGATACGGTGAACGTCTCGGCCGGCTGCTCGGGCGGCCAGACAGCCGCGGTGCTGGCGAGCGCGCTGGCGGCGGACAAGAGCGACCTGCTCGGCGCGCTGACGCTGATGGTCTGCGTGCTGCACCCCAAGCAGAACGATATCGAGGCCGGCTCGCTGATGACCGAGAACGGCATGCAACTGGCCAAGCGCCGCGCGGCGAAAAAGGGCGTGATCGCGGGCGACGACCTCGCGCGCGGGTTTGCGTGGCTGCGGCCGAACGACCTGATCTGGAACTATGTCATCAACAACTACCTGCTCGGCGAGGATCCGCCGGCGTTCGACGTGCTGTTCTGGAATGCCGATGCGACCAACCTGTCGGCCAGCCTGATGGGCGATTTCCTCCACCTGTTCGAAACGCTCGCCTTCACGAAGCAGGGCGAGGTCGAGATGGCCGGCCATGCGATCGACCTGTCCAAGGTCGATGCACCGCTGTTCGTCCTCGGCGGGGTGACCGATCATATCACCCCGTGGAAGGCGACCTACCGCTCGACGCAGCTGTTCGGTTCGGACGACGTCACTTACGTCCTCAGCCATTCGGGCCACATGCAGGCGATCCTCAACCCGCCCGGCAATCCCAAGGCGAAGTACTACGTCCAGAAGGACGCCGACGCGGCCCTTCCCCCTGCCGCCGACGAATGGCTGAAGGGAACGGAGGAAGTCGCGGGCAGTTGGTGGCCGTTCTGGATCGACTGGCTCCAGGCCCGCTCGGGCAAAAAGACCCGGGCGCCCAAATCGCCGGGCAACCGGAAGTTCAAGCCGCTCGATCCGGCGCCCGGCCAGTATGTCGCCGAACAACGCTGAGGAACCGCCTTTGACCGATGCCATGACCACCGCCGAAATCTCAATGGAGACTGCCGGCGGACGTACCCTGCGGGTCGCACACTGGCGGCTCGACATGGAGAGCGAGCACCTGCCGGTGCTGTTCTTCAACGGCATCGGCGCCAATATCGAGGCGGTCGCCCCGCTTGCCGAAGCGCTGGACGATCGCGGCTTCGTGATGTTCGACATGCCCGGCGTGGGCGGATCGCCCGATCCACTCGTGCCCTACAACGCGGCGACGATGGCGTGGACCACCACGCTGTTGCTCGACCGGCTGAAGCTCGACCGCGTCGACGTCATGGGCGTGAGTTGGGGCGGCGCGATGGCGCAGCACTTCGCGCTCCAGCACTCCGGCCGCACGCGGCGGCTGGTGCTGTGCGCGACGAGCGCGGGCATGGTGATGGTGCCGGGCAGCCCCGCGGCGCTCGGCAAGATGGCGAACCCGCGCCGCTACGTCGATGCGGCCTTCATGGAAAAGCACTTCCGCACCCTCTACGGCAGCGCGCTGGGCGCAGCCTCGGCCGGGCACATTTCGCGCCTGACCCCGCCGAGCCGACGCGGCTATCTCTACCAGCTCCTTGCCATGATCGGCTGGACCAGCGCGCCCGCGCTGCCGTTCCTCAAGAAGCCGACGCTGATCCTGATGGGCGACGACGACCGGATCGTGCCGCTCGCCAACGGCAAGATCCTGAACGCGCTGATCCCGAACAGCGAGCTGAACGTGCTCGAAGGCGGTGGCCACCTGTTCCTGCTCAGTCACGCCGACCAGAGCGTATCGGCGATCCGCCGCTTCCTCGACGCGCCGGAGGAGGGAGCGATGGCGAAAGCCGCCTGATGCGCCATATCGCGATCATCGGCTCGGGCCCGGCGGGCTACTACACCGCCGAAGCCGCGCAGAAGCACTGGGGCGACGATGTCCGTGTCGACGTGTTCGACACGCTGCCGGTTCCCTACGGCCTGATCCGCACCGGCGTCGCGCCCGACCACCAGTCGATCAAGGGCGTCAGCCGCCGTTACGAGAACACCGCGCTGAGCGACAATGTGCGCTTCGTGGGCAACGTCACCGTCGGCAGCGACGTGACCGTGCCCGAACTGCAATCGCTCTACGATGCGGTGGTCTTCGCTACCGGCGCCCCGCACGACCGGCCGCTCGGCTTGCCCGGCGCGGACCTCGGCAACGTGTTCGGCAGCGCCGCCTTCGTCGGCTGGTACAACGGTCACCCGCAATTCGCCGATCTGAACCCCGACCTGTCGGGCGCGAACGCAGTGGTGATCGGCATGGGCAACGTTGCGCTCGATGTCGCGCGCATCCTGGCCAAGACCGAGGCCGAGTTCGCCGAATCCGACATCGTCGCACACGCGCTCGACGCGTTGCGAAGCTCCAACGTGCGCACGATCACGATCGTCGGCCGCCGCGGGCCGCACCAGATCATGATGACGCCCAAGGAACTGGGCGAACTGATGCACCTCGAGCGTGCGAGCCCGCGGGTCGACCCGGCCGATCTGCCCGAGGCGGCGGAAGACGCGATCCTCGAGCCGGGCCTGCGCAAGTCGGTCGCGCACTTGCGCAGCTATGCCGCGATCCCCGAGAGCGAACGCGCCGACAAGGCGATCGAACTGGACTTCGACATGTTCGCGTCGCCCGTGCGGCTGCTCGGCGAAGGCAAGGTCGAGGGAATCGAGCTCGAGCGCACGACAGTGGAAGCCGGCAAGGCCATCGGCACCGGCGAGACCTACACCATTCCCGCCAGCCTGGTGGTGAGTTGCATCGGCTACCGCAGCTCTCCCATTCCCGGCGTGCCGTTCGACGAACGCGCGGGCCGTTTCGCCAATGCCGATGGGCGCATCCTGCCCGCCCTCTACTGCGTCGGCTGGGCCAAGCGCGGCCCGACCGGCACGATCGGCACCAACCGCCCCGACGGCTTCGGGGTGGTCGAGAAGATCGCCGAGGATCTTTCCGCCGGCGCACTCGGTCCCGGTGGCAAGCAGGGCCGCGCCGGTTTCGACGCGCTCGCCGGGGAACGCGGGCTCGACGTGGTCACCTTCCGCGACTGGAAGAAAATCGAGGAAGCCGAAGCCAAGGCCGCCCGCGAAGGCGCCCCGCGCGAAAAGTTCGTCGACATCGAAGCGATGATCCGCGCGCGGGGTTAGTCTGGTTTCACGCGGAGACGCGGAGACGTCCCAAACACTGGACTCACCAGTTGCGATATGAGACCTTCCTTGCCGGAGAGAGGAGCCACAGCAATGCCCGCATTCGATCTGATCATCCGCAACGGCACAATCGTGGACGGCACCGGCGCCGAACGCTTCACTGGCGATATCGCGATCCGGGACGGCCTCATCGCGCAAGTCGGTCAGGTGCACGGCGATGCGGCCGAGGAGATCGATGCCGCCGGCAGGATCGTTGCGCCGGGCTTCGTCGACATCCACACGCACTACGACGGGCAGGCGACCTGGGACGCCGAAATGGCGCCCTCGAGCTGGCACGGCGTTACCACGGTGGTGATGGGCAATTGCGGCGTCGGCTTCGCGCCCGCCCGCCCGGACCGGCACGAATGGCTGATCCGGCTGATGGAGGGGGTCGAGGACATCCCCGGCACCGCGCTCGCCGAAGGCATGACGTGGGAGTGGGAGACCTTCCCCGAATATCTCGACGCGCTCGAGAAGCTGCCGCGCACGGTCGATGTCGGCACCCACGTACCGCACGGCGCGGTGCGCGCCTACGTGCTGGGTGACCGCGAGCGGCCGGGCGCGGTCCCGACCGAGGACGACATCGAGGCGATGGGCCGCATCGTCGAAGAGGGGGTGCGCGCGGGCGCGCTCGGCTTCTCCACCAGCCGCACGGTGATCCACAAGTCGGTCGACGGCGAGGTCGTCCCCGGCACCACCGCCACCGCCGAGGAACTGATCGCGATCGGCCGCGCGATGGGCCGCGTGGGCCACGGCGTGTTCGAGATGGCGAGCGACCTCAACCGCGAGTGGAACGAGTTCGACTGGATGGGCAAGCTCAGTCGCGAGACCGGCCTGCCGGTTACTTTCGCCGCCCTCCAGTCGATCGCCAAGGAGCTGCCGCTCGACGAGCAGATCGCGACCATGCGCGCCGAGAACGACAACGGCGCCAACATCGTCGCGCAGATCGCGCTGCGCGGCAACGGGATCATCATGGCCTGGCGCGGCACCGTCCACCCGTTCCGCTTCCGCCCGAGCTGGCAGGCGATCATGGACCTGCCATGGGATGAGCAAAAGGCGCGGCTCGCCGATCCCGCGTTCAAGACGCAATTGCTCGCCGAAGCGAACGACTTCTCCGAAGCGCCGCAGGATATCATGGGGCTGCTGATGGTGGTCGCCGCGGGCTGGACGATGCAGTTCGAGATGGACGAGGATTTCGACTACGAACCCGGCCCCGAAGCGAGCGTGCAGGCGCGCTCCGCCGCCGCCGGAGTCAGCCCCGAGGAATACGCCTACGACATGCTGTGCCGCGACGAAGGCACCGGGTTCATCTACCTGCCGATCCTCAACTACGCCGACGGCAACCTCGACTTCCTCGAAACGCTGCAACAGGCAAGCGACACGGTCAATTCGCTGTCGGACGGCGGCGCGCATTGCGGCACGATCTGCGACGCGGCATCGCCCACCTTCATGCTCCAGCACTGGGTCCGCGATCGCAAGCGCGGCGGCCGTATCGGGCTCGAACACGCGATCAAGCGCCAGTGCGCCGACACCGCGCGGCTCTACGGCCTCGACGATCGCGGCGTAATCGCGCCCGGCTATCTCGCCGACCTCAACGTGATCGACATGGACCGGCTCGCGCTCGGCAAGCCCTGGCTTGCGTTCGATCTGCCCGCGGGCGGCAAGCGGCTGCTGCAAAAGGCCGAGGGGTACCTCGCCACGATCAAGAACGGCGTGGTCACCTTCCGCGACGGGCAGTGGACTGGCGCCACGCCGGGCGGCCTGATCCGCGGCCCCCAGCGGGCGGACATGCTCGAGGCCGCCGAATGAAGGCGGTCCGGGTCGGTGCGCCCGCCTCGCTCGATACGCTCGCACTCGACGATCTGCCCGATCCGGGCGCACCGGGCCCGGGCGAAATTCGCGTTGCGCTGAAGGCGAGCTCGCTCAACTATCACGACTACGCGGTCGTCACCGGCATGATCCCGGCTGCGGCCGGGCGCATCCCGATGTCCGACGGCGCCGGCACGGTCGAAGCAATTGGCGAAGGCGTGACCGATTTCGCCATGGGCGATCCCGTGGTCAGCCTGTTCTTCCCCGAATGGATCGATGGGCGCCCGCCGCAGACCGCGTTCCGCCGCGTGCCCGGCGACGGCATGGACGGCTATGCGCGCGAGGAGGTCGTCGCACCCGCAAGCTGGTTTACCCGCACGCCCGCCGGATACGATCACGCCGAAGCCGCGACGCTGACCTGTGCCGGTCTCACCGCATGGCGGGCGCTGTTCGTCGACAACGCAGTGAAGCCGGGCGACACCGTGCTCGTGCAGGGCAGCGGCGGCGTGTCGGTGTTCGCACTCCAGTTCGCCAAGGCCGCGGGCGGGCGCGTGATCGCGACCAGTTCCTCGGGCGAAAAACTCGAACGGCTGCGCGAACTCGGCGCCGACCACCTGATCAACTACAAGGAAACGCCCGCATGGGGCGCAAAGGCGCTCGAGATCACCGGCGGGCGCGGGGTGGACTGCGTGGTCGAGATCGGCGGCGCGGGCACGCTCGACCAATCGATGATGGCGACCCGCGTCGGCGGCCACGTGGCGCTGATTGGCGTGCTCGCGGGCTTCGCCGGACCTGTTCAGACCGGGCTGTTGATGGGCAAGAATCTGCGCGTTCAGGGCCTCACCGTCGGCAGCCGCGCGCACCAGCTGGCGATGATCGCGGGGATCGAAGCGAACGGCATCCGTCCCGTGATCTCCGACCGCTTCCCGCTGGCCGAACTAGCCGACGCGTTCCGCCATCAGGAGGGCGGCGGACACTTCGGCAAGATCGCGATAGAAATCTAGCGAGTCGATCGCAAAATCCGCGGTTTCAATGTAGGATTTCGCCTGCCAACACAGGCGTGGCTCATTGAAATCGTCGATAGCGATGCAGCACCGGAAGGCGCGGCGCGTGTCAGTCTACTGCGAACGCGAAAGGTGACACGCGAATAGCATAATCGCAGCCTAACTCTCGGTTTCAACGAAACAATCCGGCTGCACAAAGTATTCCAAAACACCCCGGTGTGTGGTCCGCCGGACCGAAATTACACCCGCATCGGCATCAGCACATAGAGCGCCGGGCTGTTCGCATCCTGGCGGATCAGCGTCGGCGCGCCGGCGTCTGCCAGGTGCAGCTCGACCGTGTCGCTGTCGATCTGGCTCAGGATATCCTTGAGGTAGTTGGCGTTGAAGCCGATCTCGAAACCTTCGGCCGAATAATCCGCGGGGACTTCCTCGGCCGCGGTGCCGTTGTCGGGCGAAGTGACCGAGAGCGTGACCTTGTCCTGCTCGAGCCCCATCTTGACCGCGCGGGTTTTCTCGGTGGCGATCGTCGCGACGCGGTCGACGCCCTCGTAGAAGCTCTTCGGGTCGAGCTTGAGCAGCTTGTCGTTGCCGGTCGGGATCA
>CAMPIA010000033.1 GCA_946886175.1 uncultured Altererythrobacter sp. | reverse complement strand
TGCTCAAGGAGCGCATCGCCAAGGGCGGGGTGCAGTGCTGGCTGCTCAACACCGGGTGGACCGGCGGCAAGTACGGCGTCGGCAAGCGCATGCCGATCAAGGCCACCCGCGCGCTGCTCAACGCCGCGCTCGACGGCAGCCTCAACGAGGCCGAATTCCGCAAGGATCCGAATTTCGGGTTCGAGGTGCCGGTGAGCGTTCCCGGCGTCGACGATGGCATTCTCGATCCGCGCTCGACCTGGGCCGACAAGGGTGAATACGATCGGACCGCGAAGAAGCTGGTGCGGCTGTTCATCGACAACTTCGCGCCCTTCGCGGACCATGTCGACCAGGGCGTGCGCGACGCAGCGCCGAACACGCCGGTCGCCGCCTGATCCCATCGGGTTTTACGGTTGGAGAGGGAATGTCCCCGCTCGGGAAACCCGGGCGGGGACATTCGTTCTGGAGGCAGGCCGGCCATAGTGGCGGGTCAAACAGGAGAACGACGATGGCTCTCTTCGACCGGCTGCTGGGCGCGGCGCACGATCATCCGACAGTGAAGAACATGGCCGACAAGCTCGGCATCGAGCCGCGCGAGGCGGAGAAAGGCATCGCCGCGCTCGGCGAGGCGCATCACGAACCCGGCGACACCGTGGGTCTCGCGGCGCAAAAGACCGGACTCGACGAGGGTACGCTCCGGCAGATCGTCGAACAGATCGGGGGCGAGGGCTCGCTCGCCCGCTTCACCCAGATCCTCGATCAGGATCACGATGGCAACCCGTTCGACGATATCGCCGGGTTCTTCGGTCGCAAATAAACCGGGGCCGCTCCCCTATTCGACGTCGGATTCATTGATCGCCGCGGTCGCCGTGGGCATCGCGTCGGGATACCAGGGCTCACCCGGCACGGCACTTTCGAGTTGCTGGAGGTATACCTGCGCGGTGCCTGCGAGATCTCCGCCGTGCGGATCGGCCGCGATCGGCTGGAGCGTTTCCCTGGCCCAATCGATGCGGCCCTCTCGCGCCTGCATCATCGCGACCTGCATCGCCAGCCCCTTGTCGAACGGCGCCAGCATGGACGCACGCTCGAGCGCATGGCGCGCATGGTCGCTGGGCGCTTCGCCCCGTTCGGCGTAGCTGCGATAGAAATAGATCAGCGGCAGCGGGTGATCGTTCTCGAGCTTGTTGAGCGCCGTGAACGGAACCATCGCCGCGGTGTAGGCGACGTCGCGGTCCGCCGCGTCGGGCGCGATGCGGAACAGGGCGTAGCCTTTCTGGACATAGGCGTTCTTCACCGTGGGATCGGCTGCGATCGCGCGATCGGCGGCGGCGATCGCGGCCGCGTCGTTGCCTGCGTCGTATTCGGCTTCGGCGAGTGCGGCGAGCACCCGGGCGTCATTGGGAAATCGTGCCGCGACCGCCTGAACCTCGGACAGGAGTTCGGCCGCGGTCTTGTCGTCGACTCCGCGCTTGGAGCGGATCACAAGGGGGAGCACCTCGGCCATGCCCTCGCTCACCTGGCGAACGCCGACCGAGCCGATGGTCAGCCAGTCCGCCGGCAGATCGTAGGACAAAATGCGGCGTCTCCTGAGATAGGAGTCGAGATCGTCTTCCAGTTCCTCGAGATCGCCGAAGACGGACAGGGCTGCCTCGCGCGACGAAGTGCCCGCGGTCACGGATTTCCAATAGGCCGGAAGCTGCCCGCGTCGCTCTTCGTCGAAGGACAGGTAATGATAAAGCGCCCAGGCGCGGCCGTAAAAGGCGTCCAACGTTTTGCCGCGCTGCTCCTCGTAGAGTTTGTGGTCGAGCAGTTCCTCCACGGACACGTCGGCAGCATACGTCAATTCGGCCGCGCGGTGATAGGCGGGTCGTCCGATTTCGACCGAACCGTCGGAAGGGAATTTGGCCGAAGCGAAGAATTCCGCCGCGCCCTCCGACAGCCAGCGCGGCATGGCATGGCGCGAGCCCGAAATGAGGAAGTGATGCGCATACTCGTGCATCAGAACGATGAGCGAAAAATCGGTTTCGCCGCTGCGCACCTTGATGTTGGGCACGAACGCCACCGAGCCGCCCGCCCGAGGAATGTAGAACCCCGCGACGTTCTCGCCCAGACCGAGCTTCTCGAACTCGCGCTCGCTACCGACCACATAGATCGTCACGCGGCTCGACGGGCTGGGGGGCGACACCTCGCGCCCGGTGAGAAGCTCCATCGCCGCGTGATAGCGCTCAAGCATCTCTCCGAAGCGCTGAATGTCTTCCGCGCGGTCATCGGCGTAGATGACGAAGTTTTCGCTCTGCGCCTCGTGCCATTCGGCGCGGACGGGGCCGGCCAGCATGGCCAGCGCAAGTGCAACCCCCAGTTTTCGCACGGTTCCCCCCCTTACGAATCCATTGGGGGATCCTGCCGTGCGAAAGTGTGCAAGGCAAGGCTTACGGCTGTGCCTTGGGCTCCGGCGCCGCGTCCCCGGCCTCGGTGCCTTCGACCGCGAGCCCGGCGGTCAGGCCGTGGACCACGGTCGAGAGGACGATGGTGAACGCGATCGTCGCCCACAGCGCGCCCTCGTCGACCAGCTTCACATGGTGCCCGGCGTAGGCGAGGTAATAGACCGAGCCGATGCCGCGCACGCCATAGAATGCAGTGACCAGCCGCGCGCGCCCGGCGATCGGCGAGCCGAGCAGGCTGGCCCAGGCGACCAGCGGACGGATCACGAAGACCAGGGCGATGCCGATCGCGGCATGGCTCCAGTCGAGGTAGGGCATCAGGCCGGGCAGCGCGGCCCCCAGCACCACGAGCAGCACGGCGGTCAGCGAGTGCTCGAGCGACTCGGAAAAGTCGTGCAGCCGCTTGTGGAAATGGTCCTGCGTCTCCTCGCGCCGGAGCACGACTCCGGCGACGAACGCGGCGATGAAGCCATACCCTTCGAGCAATTCGGCCCCGCCGTAGGCCACCATCACCCCGGCGAGTGCGATCACCCCGCTCTGGGTGCGCGAGAGCGGGTTGTGGCGCGGCCATTCGAACAGCACCATGCCCAGCAGCCAGCCGATCGCCG
Source organism: uncultured Altererythrobacter sp. (assembly GCA_946886175.1). The sequence continues at coordinate 6,861 of CAMPIA010000033.1, read as the reverse complement.
CGCCTGCTGCGCCGCCCATCGCGATGCGCCAGAGCACGTCGCGCAGCAGCCACTCGGTTGCCATGTCGATGGTCAGCACGCCGGCGGCGGCGAACATGATGCCGAGATGGACGAAGGGGAAGGCGAGCCCGTCGTTCAGGCCCGCCTCGGTGGTCAGCGCATAGCGCACCGGATGCTCGCCACCCTCGTGCGGCGGTCCCACCTGCACGTCGCCCGCGAGCACGGGATCGGTCGGCGCGAGGATCGCACCGAGCAGCAGACTCCCGGCGAGCGTCATTCCGGCGAATTGCCACCCGAACACCGTCAGCGCCGCGATCGTCAGCGGCATGGCGATGGCGAGCAGACGTAGCGTGGGAAGCCAGTGCGTCCGGCCCGCGAGGCGGTCGATCCTGAGCCCGGTGCCGAACAGGCCGAGGATCACCGCCAGTTCGGCCACCAGTTCCCAGCCGTAGGGAAAGACGAGCGGGCTGGGCGCGGCGGGCATTCCCGGCAACGAAAAGGCGAGCATTCCCGCCAGCACGAGCAGCGCCGACGCCGCCGGTTCGCGGCCCGAGATGAAGCGCGGCAGCCAGTACGAAGCGATGATCGCGACCCCTGCTCCGGCGAGCACCGCATGATACGGGTCGAGCGAGAAGAACGCCATCGGCGCTACGAAGCGGCCTCCGCGATGTAGCGGCCGACGTTCTTGGCCAGCACGTCCATCGGGACGTTGCCGCCGAGCACCACAGCATCGTTGAACGCCTTGAAGTCGTACGCCGCGCCGAGCGCGGCTTTGGCGCGTTCGCGCTGGCCGACGATCTCGCTGTGGCCGAGCTTGTAGCCGCAGGCCTGGCCGGGCCAGGAGCAATAGCGGTCGACCTCGCTCGCCACTTCCTCGGGCTTCGATCCGTTGCGCTCGACGAAGAACGCGCGGCCCTGCTCGCGGGTCCAGCGCTTGTGGTGCAGCCCGGTGTCGACCACCATGCGGCAGGCGCGGAACGCGAGGGACTGGAGATAGCCGAGCCGGCCGACCTCGAAATCGTCGTAGGCGCCGAGCTCGTCGGCGATCTGTTCGGCATAGAGCGCCCAGCCTTCGGAGAAGGCGTTGAACGCGAGGATCGAGCGGATCAGCGGCAGACGGTTGGAGAACTCGCCCTCCCACACGTGGCCGGGGATCGTCTCGTGATAGGTCAGGTCGGCAAGATCGTACTTGCGGTGCAGGTCGGTGGTTCTGAGGTTGATCCACATCCGGCCGGGAATGCTGCCGTCCTTGCTGCCAGCGCCGCCGTAGGCGCCGGGCGCGCCGGGTTCCTCGGCCGGGGGCAGGCGGCGAACCTCGAGGTTGGGATCGACCAGCGTGTTGAACGCGCGAGGCATCTGCGCGGTGATCCACTCGATCCGTTCGTGGATGAAGTCCATGATCTGCTTGCGGCCCGGGTCGCCCTCCGCGAACTGGTAGCGCGGATCGGCGGATAGCGCCCGCATCCGTTCACCCACGCTGCCGCTGGTGTAGCCGATCTTGCGCAGGATGGGGTCCATCCGTGCCTGCAATTCCGCGAGCTCGTCGAGCCCCTGCTGGTGAACCTCGTCGGGGCTCAGCGTGGTCGTTGTGCTCGCGCGCAGGCCCCAAGCGTACCACTCTTCGCCTTGCGGCTGCGCCCACATGCCTGCATCGGACTTCGCGACCGCGCGTTCGGCCTTCAGTTCGGCAAGCTGGCGGCGCAGCGCCTCGGTCACCGGGCCGGTCACGACCGGCCGCGCCCGCGCGCCCCAGTCGCCGGCGAGCCCCGCTTCCTGCGCCCGCCGAGCGAGCGAATCGACCATTACGCCGCCCTGCGCGGTTTCGGCGATCGAGGTCTCCATCTGCGCGATCGCCTTGTCGAGCAGGAAGTCGGGCGGGACCATCCCCATCGCGCGCGCCGCGACGATTCGCTCGAGCTCGCCGTCGAACGCTCCCGGCAGCGCTTCGAGCCGCGCGATATAGGCTTCGGCGTCGGCCTCGGTCTCGACCGGGTGGCTCGTATCCATGAAGCGCGGCGCGTCGAGGTAGGTGCCCACGTTCTGGATCACGACGTAGGGCGCGTTGCGCCAGGATCCGACCGCGACGTCGCCGTAGGGGAGCGCGAAGCCGTCGAGCGCGGTCGCGTAAGCGCTTTCGACCACCTCGAAGCTGGTTCGGGTGTCGGCGTCGAGCGCAGTGGTATCGTGGGCGCGGACGCGCGCGAGGTCGGCGCGCAGCGTCGCGGCATAGGCGCGCTGGCCCGCGGCGGACTGATCCTCGAGCCGTGAGCGTAGCGCGGCGTGCGCTCCGGTATCGACGCCCAGGCTGGTCGCGCGCTCGGGCTCGTGCGCGAGCAGGTTGTAGGCGACGTCGTCGAGCAGGGCGTGCCCGCCGCCGGCGGTCGAGGCGGGCGGGGTCAGCGCGCGCTGGCAGCCGCCGAGCGCGAGCAGCGAGGCGCCCGCGCCGAGACCTGCGAGGGCCTGGCGGCGGGTGATGTCGAAGCGGGTTTGATGCATGGGTGCCGGTTTGGCTTGCGCGCCCGGCGCTGTCAATTCGTCCAAGGCGCGCCGAGGCGGCTGGCGGCGAGCCGTGAGGCGCGATAGGACAGTCCGGGAAGGGAGCCGACCATGCTGGGCGCCGTATTGTCGATCGTCATGCTCGCAGGATTCGCGCTGCTCGTGGGCGCGCTGTTCCTGTGGCGCAAGGGCGCTTCGCGCAAGCAGGTGCTGCTGATGGTGGTGATGGCGCTGATCTGCTTCGCGAACGTGGCGATCTGGACCGTGCCCGACGCGGGCGGCGACGCCCCGGTCGACAGGATCGAACGGGGCGAAGCCGGATAAGCCAGGGTTTTGGTCCTAGTCAGGCAACTGCCAGGAAACCGCGCTCGAAAAGCCCCCGGCGGTCTTCTCGCCGTTCGCGCCGCGGGCCGCCTCGAACCGGGCGCGCCGGGTGATGAGATCGCAGGTCGCGCGGTCGAGTTCGGCGTGGCCGCTCGATCCGGTCACCGTGCATTGCTTGACCCGCCCGTCGGCGCCGACCTGCACCCGGAACCGCGCGACGCCGGTCAACTCGCGGTTGATCCAACTGGAACGATAGTCCCCGGTCGTGACCCAGCGCGAGGTGTCGTTGCTCGGCTTGGGCCCGATCGCTTCGAAGGCGGGGCTCGCGGTTCCAGTCGGAGTGGGTTTGGCCTTGGGTACGAATTTGGTGACCGGGTACTCGATCGGCGGCAGAGGCATCTCGACGATGTCGATCGGCGGGTTGTCCACGCTGATGTCGATCGGACGGGGCGGCGCGTGGACCCGCGTTTGCGACGGCGCGGGATCTTCGACGACCTCGTCAGGCCTGGGCGGAGGCGGCTCGATCGGCACCTCGGTAATCGTCTCGCCCACCAGCGTCGGCACGTCCTGGATCACGCCAGTCGCCTGAAGCCCGATCAGCAGGGCATAGGCCAGCGCCCCGTGGACGGCGACCACTCCGGCGATCGACTTGGCGCGGTCCTGCGGTGTTCTCGAATCGATATAGGCCATCGCTCACTCCTCTCCTCGGTTCGCCTCCGGGAGCCGGAGGCGATCTCCCGCATTAGGAATGATACAACATAACTCTATGGGGCGCCAAGTACTATCGCGTTTCAGCACGCAACCCGTTGCCGATGATTTCGTTCGCAGATACCGCCGGGGCTCGCGCCCGGCGGGGGCTCACTTGATCGGGCAGCTCGGGTCGAGCCGGAAGTCGAGGTAGTTGTCGACCGAGGCCATCAGCTCCTCCTGCTCGTTCTCGAAGAAGTGATTCGCGCGCGGAATCTCTTCGTGGTGGATCGTGATGTGCTTCTGCGTGCGCAGCTTCTCGACCAGCTTGGTCACCGCGCCGGGCTGGACCACGGTATCCGCCGCCCCCTGGATGAAGATGCCGCTCGCCGGGCAGGGGGCGAGGAAGCTGAAATCGTACATGTTCGCCGGCGGCGCGACCGAGATGAAGCCGCGAATCTCCGGCCGGCGCATCAGCAGCTGCATCCCGATCAGCGCGCCGAAGCTGACGCCTGCGACCCAGGTGGTCTGCGCTTCCTGGTGGATCGACTGGACCCAGTCGAGCGCGGCGGCCGCGTCGGACAGCTCGCCCACGCCGTTGTCGAAGCTGCCCTGGCTGCGGCCGACGCCGCGGAAATTGAAGCGCAGCACGGCGAAGCCGCGGTCGACGAAGGTCTTGTAGAGCCGCTGGGTGATGCGATCGTTCATCGTCCCCCCGCCCTGCGGATGCGGATGGAGGATCATCGCCACCGGCGCGCGCGGGCGGGGCGGCGGAGAAAAACGGCCTTCGAGGCGGCCTTCGGGGCCGGGAAAGATCACTGAGGGCATGGGCGGGCGAGACCTGCTAGAGCTGAGGATCGCACGGCTGGCGCGCGCGAGGTGCCGGGCTATATAGTGTGCCCGAGCGAAATCGCAATCGCGCCGCGCCATCACTCTGCCGACCACGAGACACCCGATCCCCGACCGCATCTACCTCGATCATGCCGCCACCACCCCGCTGCGCCCCGAAGCGCGCGCGGCGATGCAGGAAGGGTTTCGCATCTGGGCGAACCCCTCGAGCCCCCATGCCGAGGGCCGCAAGGCCAAGGCCGCGCTCGAGGATGCGCGCGAACGGGTGAAGCGCGCGCTGGGGTGGGAAGGGGAGGTTATCTTCACCAGTGGAGCGAGCGAGGCGGCTGCGCTGGCACTGGGTCGCGCGCAGGCGCCCGAGCGCTTCGTGAGCGCGGTCGAGCACGATGCCGTGCTTGCCGCCGCTCTCGGTGCGCCGCGTCTGCGCGTGGCCGGAGATGGGGCGGTGGACCTCGGCGCCATGATCGCGGTTCTGGACAGGGCGAGCCGCCCGCTCGTCGCGATCCAGTCGGTCAATTCCGAGACCGGCAACGGCCAGAACCACGATGATCTGACCGATGCGGTGCACGAGGCGGGGGGGCTGGTGCTCGTCGACTGCGCCCAGAGCGCCGGCAAGTATCCGCTGCCGGATGAGATCGATATGGCCATCGTCGCCGCGCACAAGTTCGGTGGTCCGGCGGGCACGGGCGCGCTGCTGGTGCGCGACTTCGCCATGCTCGAACCGTCGGGAGGGCACGAGCGCGGCTATCGCCGCGGGACCGAGAACCTGCCGGCGATTCTCGGAATGGCGGCCGCGCTCGAGGCTTGCTCCGAACCCTATCTCGCGGAGGATGTCCAGCGGACCTTCGAAGCGATCGCATCCGAGTTGCGCGATGCAGGAGCGACCCTGATCGCAGACCGGCTCGACACGCCGACGGCCCTTATCCACGCGATCGCGATGCCCCGGCTTTCCGGCCAGGCGCAGCTCATGCGCTTCGATATGGCGGGGATCGCGGTGAGCCAGGGCAGCGCCTGCTCCTCCGGAACGCTCAGAACCAGCCATGTCCTCGAGGCTATGGGCGTCGAGCCCGAGATAGCCGAGCGCACGATCCGCGTCAGCTTCGGTTGGAATACCACTCGCGCCGAAGTCGAACGGCTTTGCGAAGTCTGGCTCGACATGGCACGGGGCGCCGCATGATCTACCTCGACTACCAGGCCACCACTCCGCTCGCGCCCGAGGCACGCGAGGCAATGCTGCGCTGGCTCGACGGGCCCGAGGGCGCCGGGTTCGCCAATCCGCATAGCCCGCACCGCATGGGTCGCGAGGCCGCCGCGGCGGTCGAACTGGCGCGCGATCGGGTCGCGGCGCTGCTGCCCCCCGGCGGCAGGGTGATCTTCACCGGCAACGCGTGCGAGGCGGTCAATCTCGCGATGCGCGGCTCGGCGAGCCGCCGGAAGCCGGGAATCGCGATCTCGGCGATCGAGCACGCCTCGGTGTGGGACACCGCGAAAGCGCTCGGCAACGGCACGGTGATTCCGGTCGATGGCGACGGGCTGACCGATCCCGCCGCCAGCTTGCCCGCGGAGACCGGCCTGCTCGCCGTGATGGCGGTCAACAACGAGATCGGCGCCGTCCAGCCGGTCGGCGAATGGAACGCCCGCGCGCGCGCGATGGACGCGCTGTTCCTGTGCGACGCGGTGCAGGCCTGCGGCAAGATGGACGTCCCCGCCGCCGACATGATCGCGGTGAGCGCGCACAAGATGCACGGGCCCAAGGGCATCGGCGCGCTGTGGGTGCGCGACGGTCTCGAGCTCGATCCGCAGGTCACCGGCGGGCTTCAGGAAGGCATTCGTTCGGGCACGCTCAGCCCCGCGCTTTGCGCCGGGTTCGGGGCTGCCGCGCAAGTCGCGCAGGAACGGATGGAGGCAGACGCCGCGCATATCGAGGCGCTGTGGGCCCGCGCGCGCGCGCTGTTTGCTGGCTGGACGCTCAACGGCAGCGCCGAGGCGCGGTGGCACGGCAATCTCAATATCCGCCGCGATGGGTTGGACGTCGCGCGCCTGATGAGCGAATGCCGCGAGGTCATGTTCTCCGCCGGCTCGGCCTGCGCCAGCGGATCGGGCAAGACCAGCCATGTGCTGAAGGCGATCGGGCTTACGGATGCCCAGGCGAAGAGCTCGATCCGCCTCGGTTTCGGTCGCTACACCACGATGGAGCAGCTCGAACGCGGCGCTGCACTGATCGCACAAGCGGCCGAAGCGCAGGGCCTGTGATGGTGCGCGTCCGCTTCGTCACCGCCAGGGGCGAGACGGTCGAGGCCGATGGCGAGGAGGGGCTGTCGCTTCTGGAAGTGGCGCAAGCCGCAGGAATGCCGCTGGAGGGGACATGCGAGGGCCAGATGGCCTGTTCCACCTGCCATGTGCTCGTCGCGCCCGATTGGTTCGACCGCCTGCCCGAAGCGAGCGAGGACGAGGAAGACATGCTCGACCTCGCCGCCGGGGTCCAGCGCACCAGCCGCCTCTCGT
>CAMPIA010000032.1 GCA_946886175.1 uncultured Altererythrobacter sp. | reverse complement strand
TCGCCGATCACCGCGATCTCGCGCTCGGGGTCGCTCATCCGCTCGGGGATCACGTCGACGCGAAAGTCGGCGCGATTGGACGCCAGCGGCGCGCCGTTGCGGTCGAGAATCCAGCCGCGGCGCGGGGGAATCAGCGAAAGATTGACGCGGTTGCTCTCGGCCTCGGTCTCGTATTTCTCGTTCTCGGCGATCGCGATGTAGCCCATGCGCGTCGCCAGCAGCGTGCCGACCCCCGCGCCGAGCGCCGCGACCACGAAGCTGCGGCGGTCGTAGGAGTTCTCGAGCGTGGCCGAAGTGACCTGGAGCAGCGGCGCCTTGCGAAACATCAGCCGAGCACCCGCACGCGCAGCAACCGGAACCGGTCGAGAGCGGAGACGATGCGCGCGAGGATGGGATAGATCATGAGCGAGAGCAGGGCTTGCGGGACCAGCGCGCCGAACAGCGGCGCACCCAGTTGCGCGCCGGAAAAAACGGCGGCGACGACGATGTACGAGGTCAGTATCACCGCCGCGATCAACCAGTCCTGAACGAAGCTGCGCCAGGGGAAACGCACTTCGACCGCCTCGATCGCGATCATCGCGAGCGACCACAGCAGGATCGCGCTGCCGAACGGCTGGCCACTGAACAGATCGTCGAACAGCCCCAGCGGAAACCCGGCCCACACCGGCAGCAGCCCGGGGCGGACGAGCCGCCACGCGATTAGCATCATCAAGCCCAGCGGCGGCACGACCGGCGCGGCCGATGCGATCGGGAACACCGGCAGCAAAGTCGCGAGCAGCACCGCTGCCCACGGAACCGCGTAGGCGAGTGCGGGCGAGTGCGCGCGATTGATCCGCGAGCCGTAGGCGTCGCGGCGCGATTTCGGATCGGCGCGGTCGATCATTCTTCGGCCGCTTCGGTCGGGCTGGCGGCTTCGGACGGGGGAGCGGAGCCGGCGACCGGCTCCTCGACCGGCGTCGCGGCGGCCGCGACCGCGCGCGGCTGCCACAGCTCCTGGATCGCGACGTAGTCGGTTGCCGCGGGATCGCTGATGATACGCGCCAGCGCGCCGTCGTCTGTGGTCTCGGCGACGATCGCGACCGCGATTCCGGGGCGGTAGTATCCGCCCGCGCCGCTGGTCACGAACACGTCGCCCTTCTCGAGCGGATTGATGCCGAGGTTGACCAGCCGGATGCGCAACATCGAATCGCCGCGCCCCTCGGCGAAGGCGACCACGTTGCTGCGTGCGAGCCGCACCGGAAGCACGCTCTGGCTGTCGGTCAGGAGCAGCACGCGCGCGCTGTCGCGTCCGACCTCGAGCACGCGCCCGACCACCCCTCGCGGGCTGCGCACCGGCATGCCGATCTCGACCCCGTCCGCGCTACCCGCCCCGACGTAGGCGAAACGCCGCGCGCTGGCCGCTGTCGAACCGATCAGCCGCGCCACCGCGACCGCGCGGGTGCTGTCGTCTTCCAGCTGGAGCAGCGCCTTCAGGCGTGCGTTCTCGCGCTTGACCGCCTCGGCCTCGGCCAGGCGGATACGCGCAAGTTCGACTTCCTTCTTGAGTGCGGCGTTCTGGCTGCCTGCGCGCAAGTAACCGCGGATGGTGTCGATGAATCCCAGGCTGTCGGCCCGAACTTCGGCGCCCGCCTCGCCCGCCGGAGCCACTGCGTCGTGGGCGACAGTGCGCGGACCGTTGAAGCTGGCGGGGCGCCAGAGCGACAGCGCGAGCAGGATCGCGCCGATCAGCGCGCCGATCCCGGCTACGACGTAACCGGTGAAAACCCCGTATTGCGCCCTACGCGAATAGCTCGAGCGCCGTGACGATGGCGGCGCCATACGTCTCCCCTCAGGCGGTCATCAGCACGCCGCGATAGATCGGATCTTCCATCGCGCGGCCGGTCCCGAGTGCGACGCAGGACAGCGGGTCCTCCGCGATGCTGACCGGCAGGCCGGTCTCCTCGCGCAGGTGCTCGTCGAGCCCTTGGATGAGCGCGCCGCCGCCGGTCATCACGATGCCCTGGTCGACGATGTCCGCCGCCAGTTCGGGTGCGGTGTTCTCGAGCGCGATGCGCACGCCCTCGACGATCGCGCCGATCGGTTCGGCGAGCGCTTCGGCGACATGCGCCTGGTTGATGGTGATTTCCTTGGGCACGCCGTTGACCAGATCGCGGCCCTTGAGCGTGATCGTCTCGCCCACCCCGTCTTCGGGGATCGTGGCGATGCCGTAGTCCTTCTTGATCCGCTCGGCGGTCGATTCGCCGATCAGCAGGTTGTGGTGGCGGCGGACGTAGGAGACGATCGCTTCGTCCATCTTGTCGCCGCCGGTGCGGACCGAGGTGGTGTAGGCGAGCCCGCGCAAGCTGAGCACCGCAACTTCGGTCGTGCCGCCGCCGATGTCGACCACCATGGACCCGACCGGTTCGGTCACCGGCATGTCGGCGCCGATCGCCGCGGCCATCGGTTCGAGGATCAGGTAGACCGCGCTCGCGCCCGCGTTGCTGGCCGCGTCGCGGATCGCGCGGCGTTCGACCGAGGTCGAGCCCGAGGGGACGCAGATGGTGATCTCGGGATAGCGGAACAGGCTCTTCTTTCCGTGCACCTTGCGGATGAAGTGCTTGATCATCTCCTCGGCGATTTCGATGTCGGCGATCACCCCGTCGCGCAGGGGGCGGATCGCCTCGATGCTGTCGGGCGTCTTGCCCATCATCATCTTGGCGTCGTCGCCGACGGCCTTGACGCGCTTGATCCCGTTGATCGTCTCGATCGCGACGACCGAGGGTTCGTTCAGGATAATGCCCTGATCCTGCACATAGACCAGTGTGTTCGCGGTTCCCAGATCGATCGCCATGTTCTGCGAACCGAATTTGAACAGGTTGGAGATGAAGCTCATTGCCGTCGCGCGTTTCCGTATATGTTTCGGGCCCTTGCCGCAGCTTCCTGCGACTGCCGTAGCCCGCATCTGACAGGGATGGCGGTCCCTTACCCAATGCTGGGAGAAAAGGCCAAAAAAATTATGACGAAAGCCGCTGGCAAAATCACCGTCGGCCTCGAATTCGCGGCGCTTCGCCGCTAGGAACACCGATCGATGCCCGAAATCCGCCGCCTGCCCGAGAACCTGGTCAACCGCATCGCCGCGGGCGAGGTGGTCGAACGCCCCGCCGCCGCGCTCAAGGAACTGGTCGAGAACGCGATCGACGCCGGGGCCGCGCGGATCGCGGTCCGGATCGCCGAGGGCGGGCTCGCGCGGATCGAGGTGACCGACGACGGCTGCGGAATGACGCCGGAGGAGATGGCGCTCGCGCTCGAACGCCACGCCACCTCCAAGCTGCCGGACGAAGCGATCGAGCAGGTCGCCACACTGGGTTTCCGCGGCGAGGCGTTGCCCTCGATCGCGAGCGTCGCGCGGCTCACGTTAGAAAGCCGCCCGCACGGGGCGGGCGACGGATGGAAGCGCGTGGTCGATCACGGCGAGCTGCGCGAGGAAGGGCCGGCGGCGCTCCCGCCCGGCACGCGGGTGCGGGTCGAGAACCTGTTCGGCAAAGTGCCCGCGCGGCGCAAATTCCTGCGCACCGCGCGCAGCGAATACGCCGCCTGCCACGACGTCGTGCGCCGCCTCGCGATGGCCCGGCCCGACGTGGCGTTCACCTTCGAGCACGGCGAGCGGCGAATCTTCGGGTTGCAGCCGAACCAGCCGCTGGCGAGCCGGGTGTCCGAGATCGTCGCGCGAGAGCTGGCCGACAACGGGGTCGCGATCGAGCTCGAACGCGGGGCCATGCGGCTGACCGGGATCGCCGGCCTGCCGACCTATAACCGCGGCGTTGCCGATCATCAGTATCTGTTCGTCAACGGGCGCCCGGTGAAGGATCGGTTGCTGACCGGCGCGGTGCGCGGCGCCTACGCCGATATGCTCGCGCGCGACCGCCACGCGGTGCTCGCGCTGTTCCTCGATGTCCCGCCCGAGGATGTCGACGTCAACGTCCATCCGGCCAAGACCGAAGTCCGCTTCCGCGACGCCGCGGCGGTGCGCGGGTTCATCGTCTCGGGCCTGCGCCAGGCGCTCGCGACCGGCGACCGGCGCAGCGCGCAGGCGCCCGATGCGGGGGCCATGGGCCGCTGGCAGGCGGAGCCGACGGGGGCGGCGCCCGGCGGGCAGCCTTCGGCGCTCGAATCGATCTTCTCGGGCCGCGACTGGTCCGCGCCCTCGGCCGCTGTGCGCGAGCCGTCGCTCGCCTGGCGCTCGGCCGAAGCGCCCGCTCCGCAGGGCCGCGCCGAGGAGGCCGCTCCGCTGCCCGAAGACGCGGCGCAATACCCGCTCGGCATCGCACGCGGCCAGGTCGCGAGCACCTACATCGTCGCCGAGGCGGCCGACGGACTGGTGATCGTCGACCAGCACGCCGCGCACGAACGGCTCGTGCTCGAGCGGCTCCGCGCCGCCGGGGCGGACAGTTCGGTCGCGCGCGCGCAGGCACTGCTCATTCCCGAGGTCGTCGAGCTGGAGGAACCCGCCTGCGACCGGCTCGAGGACGCGGCCGACAGGCTCGGCGCGCTCGGCCTCGCGATCGAGCGCTTCGGACCCGGCGCGATGCTGGTGCGCAGCGTGCCGCATTCGTTGCGCAAGTCCGATCCGGGCAAGCTGCTGCAGGACATCGCCGACGACCTAGCCCAGCATGGCCCGAGCGAAGACGGCGGCTCGCTGCTGCTCGGCGAAAAGCTCGATCTCGTGCTCGCGACGATGGCCTGCCACGGCTCGGTACGCGCCGGACGCGCGCTCTCGGTCGCCGAGATGAACGCCCTGCTGCGCGAAATGGAGCGCACCCCGCGCTCGGGCCAGTGCAATCATGGCCGCCCGACCTGGGTGAAACTCAAGATGGAAGACGTCGAGAAACTGTTCGGGAGACACTGATGCATCGGGCCGCACTTCTATTTCCGTTGTTCCTCGCCGCCTGCGGCGAGCCCGAGCTGACCCCCGCGCAGCAGGACGCGGCCGAGGAACGCGCGATCGCCGCGGTCGAGGCGGCGCAGAACATCCCGCCCGAACCGGTCGAGCCGGAGGCGATCACGTTCGCCGATATCGAGCAGCACAATCTGTTCGGCGCCGGTTGCTCTTTCACGGCGGAAGACCGCGGGGACCGGGTGGTGGCGCTGGCGATGGAGCGCGGCGCCTACATCAAGGTCGACGGAAGGATGCGCCTGCTCGCGCCCGATGCCGGCAGCCCCGCGCTGCCGCTCGGCGCGTGGGGCAAGTATTCCGGCCGCGAATTCGCGATGGTGCTCGATCTCGCCGAGGGCGAGGGCGAGCAGAGCGGGGTGGAAACGGTCGACTATCCCGGACGGCTCGAACTGCGCAACGGGCGCGATCAGGTGGTCTTCGGCGCCACTGGCGTGGCGCAGTGCGGTAGCTAGTTTTCGACCGGCGCCTCGGGGTTCCGTACCTGGATCAGGCCGTTCGAGACCATTTCCAGCACCGCCGCATCGTCCTGGTTGAACACTCGGACCCGCGACTTGAACAGCCCCATCTCGGGCCGCGACCGGCTGCGGCGCTTCTCGATCACTTCGGTCTCGCACCGTAGCCTGTCGCCCGGATAGACCGGTCGCTTCCACCTGAGCTCGTCGATACCCGGCGAGCCGAGCCCGGCCTGCTGGCTTTTGCTCATATTGCCGACCAGCATTCGCATGGTCATCGCGCAGGTGTGCCAGCCGCTGGCGGACAGCCGCCCGAAATGCGTCGCGGCCGCGGCGTCCTCGTCGAGGTGGAACGGCTGGGGATCGTACTTCGCGGCGAATTCGATCACCTCTTCGCGCGTCACCATGTAGTCGCCGAAGCTCTGCTTCGCACCGACTTGAAGGTCTTCGAAATAGTTCACGCTAGTCCCCCAGGCTGAATCGGGCGAAGACCGTGTAGCCCATCGGGCTGTCGCCGTAATAGGGGTCGAGCGCATCGGGCTTGGCGAATGCGGAGACGGTGCCACCGAGAGCGAGGTTCACCGGGCCGAGCGGGATGCGATAGGCATAACCGGCCTGGAACTTGGTCACCCGGAACGCCACGTCGTGCAGCGGATCGGAGTGGTCGGGGAAAAGCTCGTCGTTCTTTACGTTCTCGACCCGGCCGAACAGCGTGTGGCGATCGGTCAGATCCCAGTTCACCTCGCCCAGCCAGGCGGTCAGCGTGTCGCCGGGCTGGCGGTTCTTGGCCGAAAACGCCGCCGTGGCGGAGAGACCGCGCCCGTCGTTGTAGTGGACCGAGGCGGTGGAGCGGTGCTCGTCCTCGCCCGGATGCAGTTCCTCGGGCTCGTCGATCTGGCCGTAGCTCGCCTGGACCAGCCAGGCGGGCGAGGGGGCGAAGCTGGCGCGCACGCTCCACGAATCGAGCTTGGGCGTCTCGATGTTCCAGCGGTATTCGTCGGGTTCGCGCCCGCGAAACGCGCTCGCCTCGAGTTGCCAGCGCGGCCCGCCGACGCCCGCGGTGACGACGCCGTAGGTGATGTGGGTCGAATCGAACCAGTGGTGGGTGATGGGCGCTTCGGGGTTATAGCGCGCGCTCGCGCGGTGCATGAAGGCGCTCGGGCCGAGAGCCGGCTCGCCCACCGGGCCGCCGTAAAGGAACGCGGTGGTCTCCTCGCCGATGTCGATATCGACCCTGCCCGCCAGTTCCATGAACAGATCGTGCGGGTGCTGGCGGTCGACCAGCGGATCGCCGTAGGCGACCTCGCCGGTGGCGAAGAGGTTGGGGTAGCCGTCGTGCCGCATCGCCGGCTCGAGGCTCATCATCGTGCGCAGCATGAACTTGCCGCCCTCGAACGGCTTCTCGAGCGTCGCCATGCCCATCGACTGGACGTAGAGCTTGTCGTCGCCGCGCGGCCCGCCCTGGTCGGTATAGACCGGCCAGACCATGCCGTGCAGCATCAGCGTGGCGTCGCCGCCGAGACCGATCATCGCGCCGTGGTTCATCGCCTCGTTGGCGGGCAGGCGCGAGGTGCCCGAGCCGGCGCCTCCGTGATCCATCGCGGCGTCGTCCATCGCCGCATGGTCCATCTGCGAATGGTCCATCTCGCCATGGTCCATTTCGCCGTGGTCCATCCCCGCGTGACCGGTGTCCGCTTCCACTTCGGGCTCGGGCGAGGGCTCGCCATGCCCGGCGTGACCGCCATGATCCTGCGCGAACGCGGGGAACGGCGCGGCAAGCGTCAGCGCGGCGACGCCGGCGAGAAGTCGAGTGTGCATTTCTTCAAAATCCTTCAGGGTTTGGCGATCATCCAGATCGCCATGCCGATCATGAACAGGTTTTCGGTGAGCGAGACGAAGCCGAGCGGCACGTTGCTCGATCCGCCGACGCAGGCGCACTTGATCTCGCGCTTCTGGATATAGACCGCGTAGAAAACGCTCGCCGCGCCGATCGTCCCGATGGTCAGCGCGACCGGGATCGAGAGCCAGTTGAGCGCATGCGCCGCCATCAATATGCCCGCGCCCGCCTCCAGGAACGGATAAGCGTAGGCGTAAGGCACGAAGCGTTTCGCCAGCAGGTCGTAGCCGAGGAACATGGTCGAGAATTGCTCGACATCCTGCAACTTGAGCATCGCGAGGATCGCCATCGAGAAGGCGACGAACCATTCGGCGGCGCGGATCGTGAAGGGCGTGCCGAAGGCGAACTGACTGATCGCCAGCCCGAGGCCGGCGGCAATCGCGAACACTGCGATCACCGGCGCATAGCTGGTCGCGTCCTTGTCCGGCAGCGGCTTGCCGAGGAACGCGCGCAACTCGGTATAGCCCCCGATCCGCTGGCCATCGATGAAGGTCTGCGGGGTCGTCTCGACATCGTGCTCGCGCTTGAAGGCGTCGGTCTGATCGCGCGTGGTCAGCCAGTGGTCCTCGACCGTGTAGCCGTGCCGTTCGAGCAGCCATTTCGACTTCACGCCGTAGGGGCAGACGTGCTTCTCCATCACCATGCGGTGGATGCGGGCGGTCTTGTTCTTGCTCATGCAAACCTCCATACCCTCCGTACCGCAGTACGGAGTCAAGCGATGAATGCGATGCGCATTTCCGATTTAGCCAAAGCGGGCGAGGTGGGGGTCGAGACGGTCCGCTTCTACCAGCGCAAGGGGCTGCTTGCCGCGCCGCGCGGCGATGCGCCGGGCGGGCGGCACTATGGTCCCGACGACGCGCGCCGGCTGCGCTTCGTGCGCCATGCGCAGACGGCAGGCTTCACGCTGGCCGAGATCGCCGAACTGATCGACCTCGACCGGACGGACGATCGCCCGCGCGCCCGCGCCATGGCGCGCGAGCGGATCGCGGCGCTCGATGCCCAGATCGCACAACTCGCGGCGGCGCGCGGCTCGCTCTCGAAGCTCGCCTCGGACTGCGCGAGGGGCGCGGCGGGGCCGTGCCCGATCCTCGCCGCATTCGATTAGGCCCTAGGCGCGGAAGCTCGGCTTCAATCCGTGCGGGCCGAGATCGGGGATGATCCGGTAACGCGCGAGCACCAGGCTGAACGCCCCGAACATCATCAGACCCACCGCGACCAGGGTGTAGAGCGCCCCCATGTCTCGCAACGACAGGATCGCTTCGCCCAGTCCCTTGATCTCGCTCTCCTGCGAGAACCAGGCGCCTTGCATCATCGACCATCCGATCACCGCGAACACGATTCCGCGCGCGGCATGGCCGAGGCGACCGACAGTCCGCACGCCCGAGGGGGCGGCGCCGCTGAGCCAGCGCATGAACTCGCAGGTCCAGGCCTTCTTGCCCTGCATGAATCCGGCGACGAGGAAGCCCAGCCCGAGAAGGCCGATCACCACCGAACCGAGCTCCATCGACAGCACCGATCCGGCCATCTCCTGGCCGCTCGATCCGCCCGACGCACTCTGCTGCGCGCCTCGGGCGAACTGGTAGCAGACGTAGGCGAGGAAGGTGTGCGCAATGCCGCTCGCGGCGTCGCCCACGCGTTGCAGCACGCCGGTCGTGTCGCTGCCGCGATGCTGAATATCGGCCACGGCGGAGAGAAACTTGAACCCGGCATAGCCGAGCAGGCCCAGCGCCATGATCCACAGCAGCGGCGTGCCGAAAGGCACTTCCTGGATGTAGTCGAAGACCGCGGACTGGCCGTCCCCTGCCGCACCGGCCGTGCCGAGCGCAATGTAGCCAAGCAGCAGGTACACGACGCCGCGCGCGGCGAAACCCAGCCGAACGAGCCAGCGGAACTTTTGCGAATTACCGATCATTTGCGCTCCCCATCGAATTGCTAGCGCAACGGGCGGGGAGGGGATTGGTGCCCCGGAAACGGTGTCAGACGTTGAACTTGAACAGCATCACATCGCCGTCCTGCACCAGGTATTCCTTGCCTTCCTGCCGCAGCTTGCCCGCTTCGCGCGCGCCGCTTTCGCCGTTCAGCGCGACGTAGTCGTCGTAGGCGATCGTCTCGGCGCGGATGAAGCCGCGTTCGAAATCGGTGTGGATTTCGCCCGCGGCTTGCGGCGCCCTGGCCCCTTGCGGGAACGTCCAGGCGCGCGATTCCTTGGGGCCCGCGGTGAAGAAGGTGTTGAGGCCGAGCAGCTTGTAACCCGCGCGGATCACGCGGCTGAGCCCGCTTTCGGTGAGACCGAGATCGGCCAGATATTCGGCGCGGTCTTCCGCCGGCATCGCGACGAGCTCGCTCTCGATCGCGGCCGAGACCACCACCGCTTCGGCGCCTTCGGCCTTCGCCTTCTCGAACACCTGTGCAGAGAGCGCATTGCCTTGGGCGGCGTCTTCCTCCGCCACGTTGCACACGTAAAGCACCGGCTTGGCGGTGAGCAGTTGCGCCTGTGCGAAGACGCGCGCCTCCTCGTCGTCCTTCGGCTCGGTCAGCCGGGCGGGCTTGCCTTCGCGCAGCAGCTCGAGCGCCTGGCCGAGCACGCTCGCCATGATCCTGGCTTCCTTGTCCCCGCCGGTCGCTTTCTTGGCCGCGGCGGGCACGCGCTTCTCGAGGCTTTCGAGGTCGGACAGCATCAGCTCGGTCTCGACCACCTCGGCATCGGCGATCGGATCGACCTTGTTGCTGACATGCTGAATGTCGTCGTCCTCGAAGCAGCGCAGCACGTGGACCACCGCATCGACCTCGCGGATATTGCCGAGGAACTGGTTGCCGAGCCCTTCGCCCTTGCTCGCGCCTTTCACCAGGCCCGCGATGTCGACGAACGCGAGCTGCGTCGGCACGATTTTGGCCGATCCGGCGATGGCGGCGATCTTGTCCAGCCGCTCGTCGGGCACGGCGACCTGG
>CAMPIA010000031.1 GCA_946886175.1 uncultured Altererythrobacter sp. | reverse complement strand
TGCGGCCGGTGAAGCGCACCTTGTCGGCGTTGATCACGATCACGTGATCGCCGCAGTCGACGTGCGGGGTGTAGCTCGGCTTGTGCTTGCCGCGCAGGATGTTGGCGACGATCGCGGCGAGGCGGCCGACGACCAGCCCCTCGGCATCGATCAGGTGCCATTTCTTCTCGACCTCGGCCGGCTTGATCGACCGGGTGCTCTTGTGGAGCGCCTTCATGGCTTCAATTCCTTCGAAATGTCGTGCGCCGCGAATCCCGCCGAAATCATTCTCGGGCGGTCGCGGGAGCGGCGCATTTGTCGATTCGGGGTGCCGAAGTCAAGCAAATCCGGGCGTTTCCGGGGAGGTAAAATAATACCGCCAGCTAATCCAGCGGCTCGAGCCGCCAGGTTTCGCGCGAGGTGCGCGTGCTGTCGCCGACCCGCGTCACGATCCTCCGCTCGGCTGCGGCCAGACGTTCGCCCTCGCGGTCGAGCGTGCCTTCGAAGCGCACGGTCAGGCTGCCCTCGCCGCCCGCAACGGGCAGCGTACGCTCGTCGCCGCGCGCAGCGGTGGGAAAGAACAGGTCCTGCGGCCACCGGGTCGTCATCTCGGCGCCGGCCTGCTGGACCGCCAGCACATAGCGCATGGCCTCGGCGCGCGCGGCGGCGCTCCGGTCCGCGACGTATTCCCTCGCCGCTTCGGTCAGACCGGGGACCGGCGGCAGGTCGGCGGGTGCGTCCCTCACGATGAGTCCTGCGGCGTCCAGCCGGATCGGGAACAGCCCGGCCTGCGGATTGGCGCGCACGACCTCGGCCATCGCGGCGAGGCGGGCGGGGGCCTGGACATCGACCGCGATCTGCTCGCCTTCGACGAGGAAGCCGCCCGCGCGCGGCTCGAAACGTACCCGCCAGCTGCGCGTGACGATCACCGCGTTGCCGTCGCCGAGTGCGCGCTCGAGCACGCGCGTCAGCTTCATCGGCCCGGTGGGGGCGACGAAGCCCGCGGCTTCGCGCTGCTGCGCGCCGAGCGGCGCGGCGCCGGCCAGCAGGGCGAAGGCTCCGGCGGCGGCCAGCACGCGCCGCAAGATCATCGGCGGTCGCCCGCAAGCGCGCCGAGCCAGGCCGCGGTCGCCGCCCCGGCCGCGTCGCAGCGCCAGCCGAGCACGGCGGGCTCGTCGTAAGGATGGATCTGCTCGAGCCGCGCGACCGCGCGGTCGAGCAGGCGCGCGTCGGTCTTGAGCAGCAGCCCGGTCTCGCGCGCTTCGCCGATCTCCCCTTGCCAGGCGAACACCGAGCGCATCGGGCCGAGCGCGTTGCCGCAGGCGGCAAGCCCTTCCCCGACCAATTGGCGCGTGAGCGCGAGCGCGGTGTCTTCGTCCGGGCACGGGCACCAGACGAGCGCGGTCACCGCCGCCGCCCGAGGATGTGCAGGCCCCACGCGGTCGCCATGACCAGCAGCGCGCCGACGAGCTGGTGCGCGGTCGCCACCCACAGCGATACCCCGGTCAGGACGGTCGCGATGCCGAGCAGGATCTGCACGCCGAACGCGCTGTGGATCGCGATCGAGGCGCGCCGCTCGAACGGCCGGACCTTGCGCGCGAGCACGATCAGCGCGGCCACCGCGATCCAGGCCCACCAGCGGTGGAGGAAGTGGATCAGGAACGGATCGTGCGTCACCGCCCACCACAGCCCGTTGGCGGAATGGAATTCGGGCACGAAGCGGCCCTGCATCAGCGGCCAGGTGTCGGATGCGAGCCCGGCGTTGAGCCCCGCGACCCATGCCCCGAGCAGGAGCTGGACGAGCACGATCAGCGCCACCAGCAGCGAGAAGCCGCCGATCCGCGCGGGCCGGGCATCGGGGATCTGCGCCATCCTGCGCAGATCGAGCGCGGTCCACACGATCCCGCCGAGCGTGAACAGCGCGGTGAGCAGGTGGATCGAGAGCCAGAAATGGCTCACATCGGTCGTGTCGCCCGACAGCCCGGAACGGACCATGAACCAGCCGAAAGCGCCCTGCATCGCCCCCAGCGCGAGCAGCGCCAGCAGCCGCGGCTTGTAGCCGGCGGGAATCGCCTTGCGGATCCAGAACCACGCCAGCGGGAGCGCGAAGGCGAGCCCGAGCACGCGCCCGAGCAGGCGGTGCGCCCATTCCCAGAAATAGATGAACTTGTAGTCGGCCAGCGTCATGCCCGCCGGGCCGGTGACTTGCTGGTATTCGCCGATCTGCTTGTAGGCGTCGAACTCGGCCTGCCACTGCGCCTCGTTCAGCGGCGGGATCGCGCCGGTCACCGGCTTCCATTCGGTGATCGACAGGCCCGATTCGGTGAGCCGCGTTATCCCCCCGACCACCACCATCGCGACGATCAGTCCGGCGATGGCCCACAGCCAGCGGACCAGCGCCTGCGGCCGTGGCGCCGGGGGCGCAGCGTCGGGCGATCTCTCGCCGATCGTTGTCGTCGCGACCATGGCGCGCCTGATGCGTCGGGGCACGGCAAATCGCAAGGGCTTGTTGCCCGGCCGCAAAAAGGAGCGCCGTGGCTCTTGCGCGATGTTACATTATCACATACATGCGCTTCACCAATGGGCAAGCTCTTCCCCTCGATTCGCGGGCGACTCGATCGCGCCGGCATGGTCCTCTCGGGCCTGTGCGTGCTGCATTGCCTCGCATCGATCCTGATCGTCTCGGCCCTCGGCATCGGCGGCGAATTCCTGCTTGCCCCTGAAATCCATCGCTTCGGCCTCGCGGTCGCGCTGGTGATCGCGGCGGTC
The DNA here is from genome assembly GCA_946886175.1 of uncultured Altererythrobacter sp. The sequence goes on along the minus strand of CAMPIA010000031.1, from coordinate 7,521 downwards.
GCGATCGGCTGGGGCGCGATTACACATCGCCGCGCGGCGCCCTTCGTCACCGCGATGATGGGGCTCACCTTCATGGGCGGCGCGCTCGCGATGCCGCACGGCGCGGGCGAGGTGGTTCTGACCGTCATCGGGGTCGCGCTGGTCTCGCTCGGGCACCTGCTCAACTTGCGCCACGCGCATTGAGCGCTATCTGGCGGGGCATGGCAGCCCCGCTCACCCTCACCGTCAACGGCGAGACCCGCCGCACCACCACCACAACGATCGCCGATCTCGTGCGCGAGCTCGATCTCGCGCCCGAGAAGGTCGCGGTCGAACGCAATGGCGAGATCGTCCCGCGCTCGACGCTCGCCGACGTCCCGCTGAGCGACGGCGACGCGCTCGAGATCGTCCACTTCGTCGGCGGCGGCGACCATGCGCCCGCGAGTGACGACACCTGGAGCGTGGCCGGGCGCACCTTTCGCTCGCGGCTGATCGTCGGCACCGGCAAATACAGGGATTTCGCGCAGAACGCCGCCGCGCTCGAGGCTTCGGGCGCGGAGATCGTCACCGTCGCGGTCCGGCGCGTGAACGTCAGCGACCCCAAGGCGCCGATGCTGACCGACTTCATCGATCCGAAGAAGATCACCTACCTGCCCAACACCGCGGGCTGCTTCACCGCCGAGGATGCGATCCGCACGCTGCGGCTGGCGCGCGAGGCGGGCGGCTGGGACCTGGTCAAGCTCGAGGTGCTGGGCGAGGCGCGCACGCTCTACCCCGATATGCGCGAGACCCTGAAGGCGACCGAGGTGCTCGCCAGCGAAGGCTTCCTGCCGATGGTCTACTGCGTCGACGATCCGATCGCGGCGAAGCAACTCGAAGAGGCCGGCGCGGTCGCGGTCATGCCGCTGGGCGCGCCGATCGGCTCGGGCCTCGGCATCCAGAACCGCGTGACCATCCGCCTGATCGTCGAGGGCGCGAGCGTGCCGGTGCTGGTCGACGCCGGGGTCGGCACCGCCAGCGATGCGGCGGTGGCGATGGAATTGGGCTGCGACGGCGTGCTGATGAACACCGCGATCGCCGAGGCGAAGGACCCGATCCGCATGGCGCGCGCGATGAAGCTCGCGGTCGAGGCGGGGCGCGACGCCTACCTCTCCGGCCGCATGGCGACGCGGAAATATGCCGATCCCAGTAGTCCGCTGGCGGGGCTGATCTAACAACACCACTAACGCGAAATTAACCGAGTCCGGCGATGTTGCCCCTGCAACAGGGAAACGCCGACCATGCCCAAGGCCGCCACCGCTTCGCTCACCATCGCCGAAATGCGCGAGTTCGCCAGCTTTTCCGCCGCCGAGCAGCGCTACATCAAGCGCAGCCTCGACATCGGGCTCGGCCGGCAGGATGCGTTCAAGCTCTGGGCGCGCGACGCGGGCGAGAACGCCGCGATCCGCAGCCAATACGTCGCCTACCAGGAACTGAAGGTGCTGCGCGCGTCGATCCCGGCGGATTCGGGCTTCGACGGGATCGAGACTTTCGTCGGCAAGCTGACCCGCGTCGCCGCGTTCGATCTCGCGCAGGAGCGGATCGAGTGCTTCTCCGCCTTCCGCTTTCTCTACGAGCGGCTGCTCGGCGCCGATGCGCGCCCGTGGCTGCCGAGCGCCTTCTGCGCCGCGAGCGCGCTGCCGCAGATCAAGCCGAGCCGCCGCAAGGTCCTGCTCCAGTCGTTGAGCGAAGCCGCAGCGACCGCGCCGGGCTGGTCCGATCGCGCGCCGAGCTTCTACCCCGAATATATCGAGCGCGAAGCCGCCTGATTCGCCGCCGCGCCGCCATTGGCGCGCCTGTCGATTGCCGCTAGCTAGGCGGCATGTCCGCCAACGCACCTGCCGGTCCCACCCCGAAAGCGCCGCTGTTCGGGATCGTGCCCTGGGCTGCGATCGCGCCGCTGCTCGCGGTCGTAGCGGTCGCGCTGGGCAAACCTGACGGGTTCATCGGCTCGGTCGCGCTCGGCCTGCTGCTCGGCGGCGCGATCATGGCCGCGGTCTATCACGCCGAGGTTCTCGCGCATTATCTGGGCGAGCCGTTCGGAACGCTCGTCCTCGCGCTCGCGGTCACGGTGATCGAGAGCTCGCTGATCGTCTCGATCATGCTTTCGGAAGGCGCGCAGGCCCAGGCATTGGCGCGCGACACGCTGATCGCGGCGATCATGATCACGATCAACGGCATCGTCGGCATCTGCCTGCTCGCGGGCGGTCAGCGGCATCACGAGCAGAGCTATACCCAGTCGGGCGTAAGCGCCGGGCTGGCGATGCTCGCGACGCTCTCGGTCCTCACGCTGGTCCTGCCCAATTACACCACCAGCGCCGGCGGGGCGTTCTACAATTCGCAGCAATTGATCTTCGTCGCGATCGTCTCGCTCCTGATCTACGCCACCTTCGTCGTTGCGCAGACGATCCGCCACCGCGACCACTTCCTCCACCAGATCCCCGACGCGGACGATCACGCGCACGAACCCCCGGTGCCACGCACCAAGGCGGCCGCCGCGGCGGCGGTGCTGCTGGTGGCGCTGGTCGCGGTGGTGTTCCTCGCGAAGAACCTGTCGCCGACGATCGAGGCCGGGGTCGCGGCGATCGGCGCGCCGCGCGCGCTGGTCGGCATCATCATCGCCGCGCTCGTCCTCGCGCCCGAAGGCTTCGCCGCCCTGCGCGCCGCGCGCGCGAACCGGATGCAGACGAGCCTCAACCTCGCCATCGGCTCGGCGCTCGCCACGATTGGCCTCACGATCCCGGCGGTCGCGATCGTCGCGCTGATGCTGGGGCTCGAGCTCGAGCTGGGATTATCGATGCGGACCACGGTGCTGCTCGCGCTGACGCTGCTCGTCGCGACACTGACGCTCGGCCGCGGACGGACGACGATGGTTCAGGGCGTGATCCACCTGACGATCTTCGCCACCTACCTGTTCACGACGATCGTGCCTTAGGCATAGCCGCACTACTTGCCGTCACCGGTGCAACCGACGATAGCCAACTCCATGTCGCTCGATTTCACGTCGCTGGAAAAGGCCGTCGCGCGCCTTAGTGAAGGTCTTTCGCGGCACCTGTCCGAACCGGCCGACGGCCAGCTTCGCGACGGTTTGATCCTGCGCTTCGAATCTACCTACGATCTGTCGCAAAGGATGCTACGCCGCGCGCTCGAAGCCGCCGCCGCCCCCGGCGAGATCGACCGGATGAGCTCCCCGACGCTGGTGCGCACGGGTACGAGCAGGGCCTGCTCGAGCAGGGATGGCCCGCCTGGGAAGCCTATCGCAAGATGCGCAATATCACGTCGCACACTTACGACGAAGTTCAGGCGAACGCGGTGGTCGCCATGATCCCGGAGTTTCTCCAGGAGGCGCGTTTCGTCCTGCAACGGCTTACCGACGGCGAGGTGCGGTGACAGGGGCGCTCGCGCTCACGGCCGAGGAGCGGAAGACGGTGACCGGCATTCTCGCGCGGGGGCTGCCGCGAGGATATCGAGCCTACGTATTCGGCAGCAGGGCCGGCGGCAGGGTCAAGCCCTGGTCCGACCTGGATCTTTCGCTCGAAGGCCCGGAACCCCTTTCGTTGGCCGCGCTTGCCGCGCTGTCCGAAGCGTTCGACAATGCGCCCTTGCCCTGGAAGGTGGACCTGGTCGATCGCTCTGCCGTCGGTGCGGAATTCGGCGCAATAATCGACCGCAGGAAGATCGCGCTGGTGTAGGCCCTAGCCCCGATAGAGCGCATCCATTCGGTCGCCGTAGCGTTCGCGGATCTTGTGTCGGCGGATCTTCAGGCTCGGGGTCATTTCCTCGTTCTCGATCCCGAACGGCTCGTCGGCGAAGGCGAACTGGCGCACCTTCTCGATCACCGAAAGATCCTGGTTCACCGCGTCGATCGCCGCGCGCACCGCGCTGCGGAACGCCGGCAGCGCCTGGAGCTCGGCCATGTCGAAGCGGATGTCGTTCGCCTTGGCCCATTCGAGCGCCCATTCGGCATCCGGCACGATCAGCCCGACCACGTAGGGGCGCTTGTCGCCGCTTACCATCGCCTGCGCGATCTCGGGCCGCAGGGTCAGCATGCCTTCGAGCTTCTGCGGAGCGACGTTGTCGCCCTTGTCGTTGACGATCATGTCCTTCTTGCGGTCGGTGATGACGATCCGGCCTTTGTCGTCGAGATGGCCGATGTCGCCGGTGTGGAGCCAGCCGTCGACCAGCGTGCGCTCGGTCTCGGCCTTGTTGCGCCAGTAGCCGTGCATCACGAGCTCGCCGCGGCAGAGAATTTCGCCATCCTCGGCGATGCGGATCTCGACGCCGCGCATCGGCGGGCCGACGGTGTGCATCGCAATGCCCGCGCTCGGGCGGTTGCAGCTGATGACCGGACCGGCCTCTGTCTGGCCGTAGCCTTGCAGCATGGTCAGCCCCATCGCCTCGAAGAACAACCCGACCTCGGGATTGAGCGGCGCACCCCCGCTGACCATCGCCTTGATCCTCCCGCCGAAGCGCTGGCGTATCTTCGGCCGCAGCAGCCGCTCGAGCACGAAGTTCAGCGTCTTGTCGCCCAGCCGATAGCGCCCTTCGGCCCGGCGTTGGCCCAGCGAGAGCGCGCGGTCCATCAGCGCCTTGGCCGCGCCGCCCTGCTTGTCGACCTGCTTCATGATCCGCTGGCGCAGCACCTCGAACAGGCGCGGGACCACGACCATGATCGTCGGGCGCGTCTCCTCGATGTTGCTGGCGAGCTTTTCGAGCCCCTCGGCGTAGAAGATCTCCGCACCCACCGCGATCGGCAGATATTGCCCGCCGGTGTGTTCGTAAGCGTGGCTGAGCGGGAGGAACGAGAGAAAGCGCTCGTCTTCGGAAAGCCCGAAATCGCTTTCGAGAATGTCCGCCGCTCCGGCGACGTTGCACAGGATCGAGCCATGGTGCTGCAAGACCCCGCGCGGCGCACCGCCGGTGCCGCTGGTGTAGATGATGCAGGCGGTGTCGGCGCGGCCGATCCCGGCCAGTCGTTCCTCGACCGCCTTGCGCGCCGCGGGGCCATCGCCCTGCGTCATCTGCGACCAGGCGTGGCAGGTGAGCCCGCCCGACTGGTACTGGCGGATGCCCTCGATCGGAATGAGGTGCTCGGCGATGCCGGTGCGCATGATCGCGGGCAGCAGCGGGCGCGAGAGCTTCTCGGTCGAGACGACGACCGCTCGCGCGCCCGAATTGTCGAGGATGTGGACGTGGTCGCGTTCGGTGTTGGTGACGTAGGCGGGGACGGTCACGCACCCGGCGGCCATGATCGCGAGATCGGCGATGCACCACTCGGGGCGGTTCTCGCTGACCAGCATCACCCGGTCGCCGGTTTCGAGCCCGAGCGCGCGCAGGTTCTCCGCCAGAACGCAGACCGTCGCGGCCGCTTCGCGCCACGAGATCGTTTGCCAGGCGCCTTCGCGCTTGACGCCGAGGAACGTGGCGTCCCCCTTGGCGTCGGCGCGCTCGAGGAAAAGTTCGACGAGATTGTTCGCCGAATCGATGTCGGACAAGTTCAAGTCGTTGGGCTCCTGCTCCCGCACCCGGTTTCATCTGCGACCGGTTGGCTGGGATTACGCCGGGCGCGGCGTAGCGGCAAGCCCGCGTGAGCCGGGCGTCTCAGGGCAGGATGAGCTGCGCCTCGATCCGCGGATCGCGCGCGCTGATCCAGCGATCGCCGCGGCGGAGCACGGCGTTGCCCTTCGCGCCCGCCGCCCGCGCCGAGACCTTGGTGTGGCCCAGCGCGCGGAACGCGGGGATCGCGGCTTCCATCCAGGTGCCCCGTTCGACCGTCACGCTATCGCCGTTGGCCATGGTGAAGGGCATGCCGAGCGCGGCCTCGGCGCCGAGGCCGAAATCGATCACCCCGATGATGCTGCGGGCGGTCTGCACCGGGATCGTGCTGCCGCCCGCCGCGCCGATCGCGAGCACCGGCCGCCCCTGAGGATCCCACACGATCATCGGCGACATCGAGCTGCGCGGGCGCTTGCCGCCTTCGACGCGGTTGGCGACGAGTCGTCCGTCCACGCGCGGCGAGCGGCTGAAGTCGGTCAGCTCGTTGTTGAGGTAGAAGCCGCCTGTCATCAGCCCCGAGCCGAATGCGCTCTCGATCGTCGAAGTGTAGCTGATCATCGTCTCGTCCGGGCCGACCACCGCGAAGTGCGAGGTGCCGTGCTCGGCCGGCTCGTCGCCGTCGGCGAGCGCGGTGTCGGCGCCCGCGGGGACACCGGCGACGACGGCCTGCATCGTCGAACCGGGATCGATCAGCGCGCTGCGCTGGGCGAGGTAATTCTCGTCGAGCAGGCCGGCGACCGGGACCGGGACGAAATCGCTGTCGGCGAGGTAGAGCTCGCGGTCGGCATAGGCGAGCCGCTGCGATTCGAGGAACAGGTGCCAGGTCGCCGGGTTCTGCGGGCCGAGCGCCGCGAGATCGAAGCGCTCGAGCTGGCCGAGGATCTGGAGCACCGCGACCCCGCCCGAGGTCGGCGGCCCCATCCCGCACACGCGATAGTCGCGATAGGTGCCGCACACCGCCTCGCGCTCCTTCGCCTGATAGCCCGCGAGATCGGCCGGGGTCATCGCTCCCTCGCGCGGGGTATGCGCGGCGACCGTCTGCGCCAGCGCTGCTGCGCGCGGACCCTCGTAAAACGCGTCGGGCCCGGCGGCGGCGATCGCCTCGAAGGTGCGCGCGAGCTGTTCGTTCACCACCAGGTGGCCGGCCGGATAGGGCTCCCCGGCGGCATCGAAGTACAGCGCGCGGCCGGTTTCGGTCCAGGCGGCGCGCTCGGAGGTCGTCGCGAGCGAGCGGTTGAGTCGCGGGTTGATGCGGAAGCCCTCGCGCGCGAGTTCGATCGCGGGCTCGAACAAGGTCGCCCAGGGCAGCGTGCCGTGCCGGGCATGCGCCAGTGCGGCGAGCGCGATATTGCCGGGCACGCCGACGCTGAGCCCGCTTTTCACCGACTGTTCGAACGGCGGAACCGTGCCCTCGTCGGTCAGGAACCACTCGGGCGTGGCGCCGGCGGGGGCGGTCTCGCGCCCGTCGAAGGTCTCGACCGTGCCGTCGGCCGCGCCGCGGACCATGAAGCCGCCGCCGCCGATGCCCGAGCTCTGCGGTTCGACCACGTTGAGCGCGAGCATCGTCGCGATCGCCGCGTCGGTCGCGCTGCCGCCCCGGCGCAGCATGGCCATGCCCGCCTCCTGCGCGCGCGGGTCGGCGGCGCTGACGGTGCCGATGAAGGCGGTGTCGGGCGTGGTTGCGGGGACGGTCGCGCACCCGGCGAGGGCGAGCGCGGCGACGAAAGGCAGGGCGAGGTTCCGAAACATGCCCGCGGGGCTATTCGCTCCCGACCGCCTGGGCAAGGGTAGTGAAGCCATCGCGCCGCATCAGCGCCTCCAGCCCGCGCACGATTTTCCGCGCTATGCCGGGGCCTTCGTAGACCATCGCGCTGTAGAGCTGGACCAGGCTGGCACCCGCGCGGATGCGCGCCCAGGCGTCCTCCGCGCTGCCGATCCCGCCCACTC
>CAMPIA010000030.1 GCA_946886175.1 uncultured Altererythrobacter sp. | reverse complement strand
GCGGTTTCCTTCATCTTCTGCAGGATGAAGGCGCTGATCTGGCTGGGGCTGTATTTCTTGCCGCGAACCTCCACCCAGGCGTCGCCATTGTCGCCGGGCACAATCTTGTACGGCACCAACTCCTTGTCCTTCTGGGTCGTGGGATCGTCGTAGCGGCGACCGATCAGCCGCTTGATCGCGAAGACCGTGTTTTCGGGGTTGGTTATGCTCTGCCGCTTCGCCGGCTGGCCGACCAGGATTTCGCCGGTGTCGGTGAAGGCAACGTACGACGGGGTCGTGCGCCCGCCCTCGCCGTTCTCGATCACCGTTGCCTTGTTGCCCTCCATCACGGCAACGCAGCTGTTCGTGGTTCCGAGGTCGATACCGATCGCTTTTGCCATGATCGAGTTCCTTTGCTGCCGAGGACGGCCTTCCGACGTGCCCGGTCGGCGTCACGCGATTGGGCTGCATGTCGCCACCGGATCGCCTGCCCGCACTGGGGTAGCTGAAGCGGCTGCGGCGGCTCCGCCAGACTTCTGCTTCCACCTGTCGAGCCCAACGATGGACCTGGCACTAGCTGCACGCGGCCCGGCGGTGCCCTGACGATCGTCAATTTCTGCCGAGTGCCGTTGGATGCGGTGGCAACCTTTCCCGCCGGGCCATCGAGGCGGCCGGGAAGACCGGACCCTGGCCTGCCTTCCGGAGGATGCGAGCATCGTGGTCGACGGTGCCGTGGAGCAGCTGGCGGTGCTCTGGAAACCGTGCCGTCCGGAAAGGGATCGATCTCCGAAACGCGGCGCTTCGCCGGGCTCCGGGCAGGGCTCATATTCGCCGATCTTGTCCCTTCATTGGCGAATCCCGTCCCTACTCCGTCGTCTTCCCGTCGAAGTGTTCGTGGGCATTGTGGGCGTCTTCGCACGTGCGGTGGACGGTGCCATCGATGTGCTCGGGCGGGCCATAGATCGTGTAGAGCTTGAGCGGGGTGGAACCGGTCGCCCTGACATTGTGACGCGCGCCCTGGGGGACGATGATGCCGTCGTCGTCCTTCACCGCGTGGTCGACCGCATCGATCGAGATCACCCCTTCCCCTTCCTCGATGCGGAAGAACTGGTCGCGGTCGTCGTGTACTTCCTCACCGATCTCCTCGCCCGGATTGATCGACATGACCACCAGCTGGAGGTTGTGGCCGGTGTAGAGCACCCGGCGGAAGTCGCCGTTATCCAGCGTGCGCTGCTCGATGTCGTCGACGAAGCCTTTCATGCGCCGGTCCCCTGCTGGCCTGCTAGGGCGTGGGAGTGTCATTCCGCCTGGTGGCATCGGTCACGACATCGTCGTGGCCACTCTTGTCGCTGAAGAAAGCCAGCGCAAACAGCCCTGTCCCGAGCAAGACGGAAAAGAACACGCCGAGAATGGTTGCGAGCACCACGTGCACGGTAAGTTCGGTCTGGGTCGATGCAAACACCAGCGCACCGATGACCATGACGATGGCGATCAGGACGATCCATTTCATCGTCCGGCGAAATTCACGTGCAGCCTTGTCTCGCCGGTTTGTCATAAGGAGGCAACTCTCCAAGGGACACCAGGGCCCCGTAACGACTCGAAGCTCGGACCCGGCCGATTGCCCGGTGATCGCTTCGCGCCGGCTGACCCCATTGCAGGGGTCCCAACGCAAGTCAAAAGGTGCCATGCGGACATGGGCGGGCGCGGGCAGGATTTGCTCATGCCGGGGTCGAGCATCGTGACTCGTGTCGCCGTTTTGGGGGCATTTCTAACGGCTCGAGTCGCTTCCGTTCAGGACGCAGTGCGTCGTTACCGTCGACGAACAATCCGGAAGCCCCGCGACGGAGGCCGACGCCACCGGGATGACGATCCGGACCTCCCCTCCGGGCGGCGGGATCACGGCAAGCGGCGGGGCGTCGGGATCCGGGGGGATGACCGCCAGCGCGGGAGGCGCCCCGGGCGTCGCCGGGGGTACCACCGCGACCGCCGGCAGGCCGGGCTTCGGCGGCAGGATGGCAATGGCCGGCGGAGCGCCGGGCTCAGGGGGCGGCACGACCGCGACCCGCGGGGCATCGGGATCGGGCGGCTCCACCACCGCGACGGCCGGCGCATCGGCGGGAGCGACGACCTTTGCCTGGGGCTCCTGCACAAGCGCTGCGGCGATGCCGGAGGGCGCGACCAGGGCGACCAACGTGGTCGCCGCAAGCAAGGGGACTGTCGTACGGTTCATCGGCCGATCCTTCAGGTTGCTTCTCGGGTTACCTAAAGGCGATCCCACAGGCTCGCGCTGACGATCGTCAGTATCGGGCGTGAGGGCCTCGGGAGCGGTGTCGGATGGGCCGCGCATCGCGCTTGCGCGCGGATGGATCCGGAAGCGACACGCCGAGATCGAGAGCTTCGGCGGTGCGCCACTTCGCCTCGGGGGCTCGTTGTGGCGCCCGCCCCCTTCGGCGCGCGCGCCCGGACCGAACTCGCGCTCAGGCGGGCGGAGCGGCCGCTAGAGCAGCCGGTCGAACAGCCGGCATGCCCGCTCCCAGTCCTCGCTCGTCGGGTTCTTGAGCTCCTCGTCGGTGATCCTGAACGTCTCCGCGAGGGCGATGCACAGCGCGCCGGCGATGTCGGGGAAGCCTGTCTCCGTCTCGCCGCCGATCGCCAGATCGCCTGGCGGCAGCCTTATCAGCCCGGTCATATAATCCGTCAGCTCGAGCTCGGCGTTGATCAGCCGGAATCGGTGGATCGCTTCCTGCAGCCCCCTGGTGATCGGCAGATCCCAGGGCTGGACCACGTCCCGGCCATTGGCCTTGGCGTTCGCTTCGCCGCGGACGACGAGATCGACGACTTTCCGGCGGACAAAATCCTCGAGCCGGTCGAAATCGGACTTGTCGAAATCGAGCCCGGCGGCCCGACGAAATAGCTGCTCCAGCCTGTGAATGGTCGCCACCGCCATCGCTCACCTCGCCTGTGTCTGCGGGAATCCCTGCGCGCCGCCACCGGACAGGGCCTTGACGATCGTCATGGCGGCGCCTGGCCGATCGGTCGAAAGCCGCGCGATCAGCGATTTGGGACAGGCCCATGAGCGTTCAGCAGATCGACAGGAGCCGATCGACCGGCTCCTTCGAGACCCTCACCGGGACATCGGTCGGCAAGCGGGCCGGGATCGAGCTCGCTTCGCTCGGCATCGGCAACCGGGTCGAGCCCCAATGGGCGCCACAGACCGGCATGGCCCATGAACCCGAGGACGATCGGATCGAGGCCGGCCTCGCGGGCGTCGGCGGTGTGAGCGGAGCGCCGCAGGACGTGCATGTCGACCCCGACGGCCTCGGTTGGGCGATCGCCGTCAAGCCGGGCAGCACCAGCCAGATCGTGGAAACGAAGGGTCCGCCGGGCCTGTCCGCGCCGGGCGAACGCTCATCAGCCGAGCGGGCGACATGAAGTCCGTCCTTCTCCCCGTCGGTCCCGCCGCCGGCGATGAGGCGCGGCTGGCGACGGCCATCGCGCTGGTCCGGAGCCGTGGCGGACACCTGATCTGTATCCAGGTCCTGCCGCCCCCGATCGTGGTCGGCGACGTGGGCGCCGCGGTCATGGTGCCGGAAATGCAGGAGGCCCTGGAGCGGTCGGCGAGGGAAGTGCAGGAGGAGGTGGACCTGCGTCTCGAGCAGGCCGGGGTCGAACGCACGTGGTTACGCGTCATAGGCGACGCCACGACCGAGATCGTCAGCCAATCCCGCCTCGCCGACCTGATCGTGCTCGGCGCCGACGAGACCGTTCCCGCTATGGCCCCGGTGGTGCTCCACGCGCGGACCCCGGTGCTTGCCGTCCCGCGGCAAGGCTCCGGCTTTTCGAACGGAGCTTCGGCGGTCCTGGCCTGGAACGGCTCGCATCCCGCGGCGAACGCCATGCGGGCTGCGCTGCCGCTGCTCCGCGACATGGAAACCACTCATATTCTGGTGGTCGACGGGGACAATGAGGAGTTTCCGGCGGCGCGTGCGCACGAATACCTTTCGCGCCACGGCTTGCGCGCCCAAATCCACCAGCGCGACAGCGAAAGGCGCACGGTCGCCGAAACGATCCTCGCCTTCGGCGGTCAGTTCGACGCGGGTCTGATCGTCGCCGGGGCTTTCGGCCACAACCGCATCCGCGAGATGCTGCTCGGCAGCGTTACCCGCGAATTGACCAGGAGCAGCGCCCTGCCGCTGTTCCTTTCCCACTGAGGGCCGAGAGCCCTCAGGCCCTTCGCAGCGCCTGTTCGACCCAACCGACGATGGCCGGTGCGTCGAGCTGGTCGTTGCGCTCGATGGATGACTCGATGAGCGCGGCGATGTCGATGCCGGGCCGTGCGTCCTGCGCGAGGCTTTCACCCTTCTGAGCCCACTGCGCGCGCACGTAGCGCTCGCGCGCGAATATGGCCGCCTCATTGGTCGACGGTATGGCCGCTTCCATCCTTGCTGGATCCTGGGCAGCCGCAATCGGATCGTCTGGCATGCAGACCTGCAGCCTCTCGAAATCGAATGCACATTTCGTTGCGTGTCGCACGAAGGACGAGCGCGCGCGAAGTCGAACTTGGAGTGCCTGGGGCATCGGTTCTCGCCGGACCACTCCCATCTCCAATGCCAGCCCTGTGGCTCGGCCGCGGCGGCGCGCAACCCGCGGCCCGCAAGGCCCGTGTTGCCCTTCGGGCTGCCCGCGCCGGCCTTGGTGCCGGGGTTTCCCTGCGGTGCGCGCCGCCGCTGTGGCCTCGCCTTCTCCCGGGCTGTCGACGGGATGGTCCCGGCGACGAACAGGAGACCTTCCATGACCAACATCGTTCTTCTCGTCGGCAACCTCGGCGCCGACCCGCAGAGCCGCACCACTTCGGGCGGAATGGACGTTTCGACCTTCAGCCTCGGCACCAGCCGTCCGAAGCGCGACAGCGAGGGCAAGACCTACAAGGACGAGAGCGGGTTCACCGCCAAGGACACCGAATGGCACCGGGTCACGTGCTTCAACGGGCTCGGCCGGACGATCGCGCAGCACGCGGTCAAGGGCATGCTGGTCTCGGTCCGGGGCCGCATCCACAACACCCGCTGGACCGACAACGAGGGCGTCGAGCGGTTCGGCTACGAGGTCATCGCCGACGACGTGCAGTTCCTCAATCGTCCGCGCAAGGGCGACGCCGGCGAGCCGTCCGATCAGGGCGAGCTCGGCGACGAGGACGTGCCGTTCTAGGGCCTGCGCCCGGCCCGGCGGCTGCGGCCGCCGGGCTTCCTTCTTGTGTTCACTGTCGTGGATTTTGTGACGAGAGAGGGGAGGGGCTCGTCTCGTGAGGCCGAGGGTGTCGGACGGCGGGGCGGCTCTCAAGGATGCGCGGTACCCCCAATTTGCTCACGCAAATCGGTTCCCCCACGCCCCGCTTCGCGGCGCCAAAGCGTCCCGCTTTGGCGTCCCTGACAGCCGCCCCGCCGCCCGCTCCCGAGGGGGCGTCTTCGATCGGGAAGACGCTTCGAGGAGACGGTCATGACTTATGTTTCTGCGATCGGTCGGGGTGCTTGCGAGGGCATCGCGGATGCGTTGCGCGCGGAGTTCGGGGCGGTGCTTGCGGCCCGGATCATCGAGGCCGAGGCGCTCGATTTCCTGTGGGAGGCGCGTGTCGCGGAGCGTTATCTCGGGCAGCATTTCGGGGACCTGGACGAAGGTGGCGGCGAGCTGTCGCGGATCGCGACGATGAGCCTTTTCGATGGCGCGTGGCACGTCGCGCTGTGCCTGGTCGATGGCGACGGAGAGGCCGTGGCGCTGCTCTGGCGGCACCGATGCGCGGGGCGCGAGGAGGCCCAGGCTGCGTTCGACCGCGCGGCCTGAGCGCGCGATCGGGGGCGGTCTTTGAGGGAGCGGCGTGGCGGCGTCGCTCCCTTCTTCCTTGCGCGGCCGCTTGTCGCCGGGACCGGGAATGGATGCGGCTGGACGCCTGCTGGTGAAGGGGGAAGGGAGGGCAAGATAAAGGGATTGTCTCGCGAGGCTCGCCAGGTCTTTGTCTGCACGTCGTTTTTGGGAGAGACGAGGCGGCGGCTCGCGAGACGTTGTGTCTCCTTTCCTGGTCCGGCGCGGCGAGGAACGAGCTGCGCCAGGCGTAACCGGTCGGCGATCATCCGGTCGACCTGGCGTCGGCCGAGGCGCTTGGCGACTGTGCTCGCAAGGTCGATCGCGAGCCTCGAGATCATCGCGATGAACGGGCGGGAAGGATGGCATCAAACATTGGGTTTGACGTTTTAACAGTGGGGATGTTAAACGCGGTACCCTTGTTAGATGATAAGCCAGCCGAAGATGCCCGGGCGGAGGCGGCCGAAGCCTATGTGCAGTCGGCCTTCGGCCTGCGCCTCGACCTCGAGCCGCTTGCCCCGGGCGACCTGCCCCATTTCCTGCTCGACCGTTACAGCCTGTGGCGCGGCACGCTGGATGGCCGGACCCTGCTGCTGGCCGCCTGGAAGGACCACCGGCCGGGCATGGGCTTCACCGCCGACTTTCAGAAGCATCGCGAACTCCTTCGTCGCCAACTGGACGTCCAGCTCGTCGTCCTGCTGCTCGAGCAGGCACCCGCGGCCGTGCGCCGGCAAATGGTGGAACGCCGGATCGCCTTCCTCTCGCCGGGCAACCAGCTGTACATCCCGGACGCGCTCATCGATCTGCGCGAGCGCGGGGTAGGAGCGATCGCGCAGCCCGGCGAGCGCATCGCGCCGACCGCGCAGCTCGTCCTGCTCGCTGCCTTGCAAGGCAATGCGCTCGAAGACGCGAGCCTCACCGCCCTGGCCAAGCGATTTCACGTCGCGATCATGAGCATCAGCCGCGCCGTGGACGAGCTCGAAGCGCTCCGGCTCGCCGAGGCACGCTTCGTCGGACGCCAGCGCCGCCTCCACCTGCTGTTCCAGGGAGGCGAGCTCTGGGAACGGATCAGGGATCGGCTGCAGTCGCCGGTGCGCAAGGTGCGCCGGGTTCGCGGCGCGCTTGCCGACCGGCTCGCGCCGCGCGCGGGGGAGAGCGCGCTCGCGCACTATACGATGCTCGCCGAACCCCGGTTCGTGCGGCGGGCCGTCGCCGCGGCGAAGTGGAAGCACCTCGCACCGCAGTTCGGGGATGCGACCGCTTCGCCGTTCGACGAAGGGATCACCGAACTCGAGACCTGGAGCTACGATCCCGCGGTGCTCGCGCGCGGCGGAGTCGTCGATCCGCTGTCGCTCTATCTCAGCGTCAGGGGGGCGCCCGACGAACGCGTCGCGCAGGCCGCCGAACAGCTGCTGGAGCCTTTCGGGTGGTAGTGGGAGTCGATCGCTTTCGGGACCATTTCGCCGGGCACCATCATCAGTATGTCCTGATCGGCGGCGCGGCATGCGAGCTGCTCATGGACGAGGTCGGGCTTGCGTTCCGGGCGACCAAGGACCTCGACATCGTGCTCATCGTCGAGGCCCTCGATCCCGCCTTTTCGGAACGCTTCTGGGCCTTCGTCGAGGCGGGCGGATACGAGATCCGGGAGCGAAGCGCGGGCGAGCGCATCCTCTACCGCTTCCAGAAGCCGGCCATGCCCGATTACCCGGCGATGCTCGAACTGTTCTCCCGCACCCCGCACGGCCTCGTCCTCGCTGAGGCAAGCGGGTTCACGCCGCTTCCCATCGGAGAGGAGGCGGCCAGTCTGTCGGCGATCCTGCTCGACGAGGACTACTATGCATTCCTGAAATCGATGGTTCGCGAAGTGCAGGGCATCCCTGTCCTCGACGAAGCCGGGATCATACCCTTCAAGGCGCGCGCCTGGATCGATCTCGGCCAGCGCCGTGAGGCGGGCGAGCGGGTCGACGAAAAGGACGTGAAGAAGCACCGCAACGATGTCGCGCGCCTCCTCCAGCTTCTGCGCGCCGACGCGCGCTACGACGTTCCGGACAAGGTTGGCGCGGACCTGTCGACGTTCGTCGCCGCGCTCGACGGCGCCGACGACTACGATCCCAGGAAGTTCGACGTCGGCATGACGCGAGAGACGGTCATCGCACGTCTCAAGGCCGCTTACGGCCTGTGAGGCGCCGTTGCGCGGCAATGCCGCTGCCCCGTTCAGGCCTTGGCGAGGGCGCGTCCAGTCACGAGACCGGGCCGGATTGCGCGGACCCGCGCCCGAGCGGATGCGGAGAGGGGGGCTCTCATCGCCGGAGAGACACTCGTCACCCGATGGTTCGAGGTGGCACGCTTGCCGCGCTTGAGGAGGAATCGCTCCACAATGCCCGACGATGCGTTCGAACCACAGCTGGGGCCGATGCGAGCGCCGGGCTCGCCGCGTGGGAAGAAGTACCTCCATGCGGTCCTCGCCGCCGCGACGCGGGCGGGGATGAAACGCGCGGGTTCGCGGCATCTCGACGGCAACCGGATCGGCCGCGGCAGCGCGGCCGGCCGCTTGCTCGCGTCGCGCGGTCACTCTTCGGGGCCGCGCGCGCGCCGCGCGATCGTCAAGACTCGCCTCGTGCGGCTTGCGGGCACGGCGTTGGGTGCGGCCCGCGCGCATTTGCACTACATCCAACGGGACGGAGCGATGCGCGACGGGGCGCCGGGACGCCTCTATTCCGCGCATTCGGACGATGTCGACGGCAAGCCATTCCTGGATCGCTGCGCAAGTGACCGGCACCAGTTCCGGTTCATCGTGTCGGCGGAGGACGGCGCCGAATACGCGGACCTCCGGCCGCTGATCCGGCGGTTCATGGCGCGAATGGAGGAGGACCTCGGGACCGCGCTCGACTGGGTCGCGGCCGACCATGCCGACACCGCGCACCCGCACACGCACGTGATCCTGCGCGGCGTAGACGACCGCGGCGAGAACCTCGTGATCGCGCGGGAGTACATCGCCTCCGGCATGCGCGAGCGCGTCGGCGAGCTGGTCTCGCTCGACCTGGGGCCGCGCACCGACCGCGAGATCGAAGCACGCCAGCGGGGCGAGATCGAGGCCGAGCGGTTGACCGGGATCGACCGCCGGCTGCTGCGCGCGATCGATGGCGCCGGGGTCGTCGGCGCAGATGCCGGGAGCCTGTTCGAGCGT
Organism: uncultured Altererythrobacter sp.; assembly: GCA_946886175.1. Next base: position 1,338 of record CAMPIA010000030.1, on the reverse strand, counting down.
GCATTGCGCGCCGGGCGCTTGCGCAAGCTGGGCGCCCTGGGACTGGCGGAAGATCTGGGCGCGGGTCGCTGGCGACTGGCCGGGGGCCTCGAGGACGCGTTGCGCGCGCTCGGCGAGCGCGGGGACGTGGTGCGCACGCTCCAGCGGGCGCTGACGGCGGCGCGGCTCGAGAGGGCGCAGGCGGTGTTCGATCCGGTCTCGGGCGAGGCCCTGGTGGGCCGCGTCGTGGCGCGCGGGCTCGCCGACGAGCAGCGCGACCGTCATTACCTCGTCGTCGACGCCATCGACGGGCGGGCGCACTATGCCGCGATCGGGAGCGGCGAGGCGCTCGAGGCTCTGCCCGAGGGCGCGGTCGTGCGGCTCGCGGCGCGCGCGGGCGGGGTGCGCGACAGCGACCGGGCGATCGCCGCGGTCGCGGCCGCTCACGGCGGCCGCTACCATGCGGAGCTGCACCGGCAGCATGATCCTTCAGCGAGCCCGGCGTATCTCGCCGCGCACGCGCGGCGGCTCGAAGCGCTGCGGCGCCCGCTGGGTCTCGAGCGCGACGCCGCGGGCGTGTGGCGTGTCGGCGCCGACCATCTCGAGCGGGTCGCGCGGCACGAGGCCCGCGCGGCGCGCGATCGGCCGGTCGCGGTCGAGGTGCTCTCGGCGGTGCCGCTGGCGGCGCTGCCGGCGCACGATGGCGCGACCTGGCTCGATGCGGTGCTGGGGGACGGCGACGCAGTGCCCGTGCGCGAGGCCGGCTTCGGGCGCGAGCTGCGCGCGGCGCTGGCCGCGCGGCAAGCCTGGCTGCTGCGGCAGGGCCTTGCGTCGGACGCGGACGGCGAGTTCGTGCTCGAGGCCGGCGCTGTGGCCACGCTGCGGCGCCGGGAGCTGCTGAGGGTCGCGGCCGACCTGGCGGCGGAGTCCGGGAAGGCGTTCACCGAGGTGGCGGAGGGCGCACGGGTGGAGGGCGTCGTGGCGCGGCGTTTGGACCTCGCTTCGGGGCGTTTCGCGATGATCGAGAGCGGGCGCGAGTTTGCCTTGGTGCCGTGGCGACCTGTGCTGGAGCGGGCGATGGGTAAGGCGGTGTCGGGCGTGATGCGCGAAGCGGGCACGAGCTGGACGATCGCGCGTGGGCGCGAGCTCGGCAGGTGACGGCGGCCCGGCCTTTCGGCCGGCGCCCGCCTTCAGAAGTCGAGCATGCGCAGGAAGGCGGCGAGCTGGCGCACTTCCTCGCCGGTCAGCGCGGTGGGCAGCGGTTCGCGCGAAGCCGGGCCGAGCCGCGCGTAGAGGTCGGCGCGCTCGCGCATCGACATCGCGGCCGGGTCGACCAGCTGCCCTGGCGGATTCCCGTCC